>CAZIVY010000059.1:0-2519 GCA_964542505.1 uncultured Rhodospirillaceae bacterium | reverse complement strand
CCTACGCCATCGACTACCCGTGCAACTGGCTGCAGGTGAATGAAAACCCGATGGACCCGATCCACTCGGTGTTCCTGCACACGCGGGTGACGCGCGCCCACTTCAATCCGGCGTGGGGGGCCATGCCGATCGTCGAATGGCGCCGCATGCCCGACGGCACCGGCGTCTACCTCACCAGCACGCGGGTGTGGAACGATTTCGTTTGGATCCGCACCGCGGAATGGATCGCGCCCAATTTCGCGCAACCGCCCGACATCTACCAGGACCCCGACCGCGAGAAGTTTTTCGTCCGCGTCGCGATCACCAAATGGACGGTGCCGATCGACGATACCCACACCCGGATCATCGCCTGGCGTCATTACAACCCCACGCTCGACCTCGGCGCCAAGGGCGACCGCGCCAAGGTCGGCCAGGACAAGGTCGACTTCATCGGTCAGAGCGGCAGCGAGCGCAGCCACGAGGAGGCGCAGCGCCTGCCCGGCGACTACGAAGCCCAGGTTGGACAGGGACCCGTTACCGTGCACGCCCTCGAATGGCTGGGCGAGACGGACCGCGGTGTCGCCCTGTCGCGGCGCATGATCCGGGAGGGCATCCGGGCGGTCAAGGCGGGGCAGGCGCCGCCGGCCCCGGCGCTCAACGCCGATGGCCTGGCGCCGACCAACGCCGGCGACGTGATCGTGCGCGTGCCGCCGGCCGACGCCAACGACGCCGAGTTGCGGCGCCGGCTTGGCCGCGCCGTGGGCGAAATCGTGGTGGGCACCATGAACCTGGGCCGGGCCGAGCGCCAGGCCGAGGTCGAGCGCCGGGTCAAGGCGTTGCTCGGCGACCTCGGCGCCGTCCGCGCCGCGCAAGCCGGATGAGAATGGCCAGCCCCTTTCGGGGCGGGCCGATGACGACGCCGGCCTAGCCGTCAGCCGGCGACATTGCCTTTCCAGTCCTGGGTCTTGAACCAATAGTCCTGACGTTCCTTGAGCCAACCGGACCGCCGCTTCGCCTCGACCCAGTTGTTGAAGAAGTTGAGCGCGTCCGGATCGCTCTTGCGCAGCGCGATGGCCTCCGCCGAAGTCACGAATGGATCGGGAATCGGGACGTAGAGGGTTTCCGGGTTTTCCAGCGCGGCGAACACCGGCTTGGGCGCCGAGGTCACCCATGCATGGGCGTTGCCATTGATGACCTCCTGCTTGCTCGTCGCCTCGTCGTCGAACTGAATGATCTGCGCCTTCGGCATGAAGCGGCGAACGTCCTCGACCGACGTCGCGCCACGGCGGACGGCGATCTTGTAGGCCGGCTTGTTGAAGTCGTCGAGCGACTTGTGTTCGGGCGCCAGCTTCTTGCTGGCGACGATGTGCATGCCCGAAATGGCGTAGGGGACGGTGAAGTTCACCGACAGATTGCGCTGCGGCGTGACGGTCATGCCGCTCACGATCACGTCGAAATTGCCGGCGAGGAGGGCCGGAATGATGCCGTCCCATTGCGTCGGCATGAACTCGACCTCGACCTTCATGTCCTTGGCGAGTTCCTTGCCGACATCGATCTCGAAGCCGATCAGTTCGCCGGTCTTGCTGCGGATGGCCCAGGGCGTGAAGGTCGACAACCCGATCTTGATCGTGCCGCGCTTCTTGATCGTCTCGAGCACGCTCTCGGAAGAAAGTTGCTTCTGCACTTCGGCGGCGACCGCCGCCGAGGCGACGGCGAATGCCGCGACCGCGGTCAACGCGGAAAGAATAAAGAAACGTCTGATCATGCGGGCCTCCCTCGCTAAGTTTCGGATTGCACCATCTTGGCCGGGTGCTGCTTGCCACGGCTACCTTATTGCCGGTCGGCTGCTTAGTCTATACCCTTGGATTATTGGCGCAAAAGCGCGCAATGGGGGAGTCGGGGATGGGGCGCCAACCGCGCGGGAACAGGCTCCGCGCGACGTTCGATCTTGCCGCGTTCGCGCTCTTGAGCGCCGGCCTCGTGTGGCTGATCGTGCGCGGCGCCGACGCCATGAATTACAATTGGCGGTGGTATCGCGTGCCGCGATTCATCGTCGACGTCATCGACGGCGAGCGTCATGCGGGGCCACTGCTTCGCGGTCTCTACGTGACGATCGAGATCGTCGCCTTGAGCCTGCCGCTTTCGATCCTGTTCGGGTTCATCGCCGCGCTGCTGGCGCGCGCCAATTCGGTGACCGCCCGGCTGGTGAATCGTACCTATGTCGAGGTCATCCGCAACACGCCGCTCCTTGTCCAGGTCTACATCTTTTATTTCGTGCTGGCGCCGATTCTCGGCACCGACCGCTTCACCGCCGGAATCCTCGCGCTCGCCATTTACGAGGGCGCCTACGCCGCCGAGATTCTGCGCGCCGGCATCGACGCCATTCCGAAGGGGCAGTGGGAGGCGGCGCGCGCGCTTGGGCTCGGCCCCTACGGCATTTATCGCTACGTTATCGTGCCCCAGCTTATCCGCTTCGTCCTGCCGCCGCTCACCAACCTCGCGGTGGCCTTGATCAAGGGCTCGGCGATCGTCAGCGTGAT
>CAZIVY010000058.1:0-3838 GCA_964542505.1 uncultured Rhodospirillaceae bacterium | reverse complement strand
CGGCAGCATGATCGCCATCACCTGGTCGTAGTGCTGGAGCACCTTGAGCAGCGTGGCGTCGAAGCGCCCCGATGTGTACCAATCGGTGGACGACTGGAACTCGTACTCGAAACCGAATTGGTCCAGGAAGGCGCGCAGCCGCGCGTTGTTGTGGTGGCCGAAGCTTTCATGGGTGCCGAAAGGGTCGGGCACCCGCGTCAGCGGCTGGCCCAGATGCGCGCGCAGCATCTCCTGGTTCGGCACGTTGTCGGGGACTTTCCGCAAGCCGTCCATGTCGTCGGAAAAGGCGAAAAGCCGCGTCGGCCAGTCCACCAGCTCGCGCAAGCATCGGCGCACCATCGACGTCCGCACCACCTCGCCGAAGGTGCCGATATGGGGCAGCCCCGACGGTCCGTAGCCGGTCTCGAACAGCACATGGCCCTTGGCGGGCGCCGCGCCCTTGTAGCGCGCCACCAGCTTTTCGGCCTCTTCGAACGGCCACACCTTGGGCATGGCCGGGGGTGCTGAAGACATCGATATTCCGCCGCCGTCATCCTGAGCTCGTCGAAGGACGCCGCCGCAGCATATACGGACTGGCGTGGTTAATGCGCGACGGATTTTTCGTCCCCGGCCGTTTAAGTAGTGATGGCTTTGGCTGAACCAGGCTTTAGGAGAAGCATCATGGTAGCGAGTCGAGTAATCATGGCGGCGGCGCTTTTGGCGCTGGCCTCGCCGGCCGCATGGGCGCAAGGCGCGGCCGCGGTGGAGAAATTGGCGCCGCATGCGGGCGAGCATCGCGGCAAGGACCACGGCAAGCACGACGGCAATCACTGGCAGCGGGCCGACAGGGACGGCGACGGACAGATCAGCCGCAACGAATGGCTGGAGCGTCCGCGCGAATTCATCCGCCGCACCGACGCCAATGGCGACGGCAAGGTGACCCAGGATGAATTCACCGCCAAGGCCATGGAGCGTCACGCCGAGCGCGCGGCAGCGATGTTCCAACGCCTCGACACCAACAGCGACGGCATTCTGGGCGCCGAGGAAATGGCCGCGCGGAGCAACGGACACTTCGACCGCATGGACGTCAATGGCGACGGGTTCATCGGCAAGGACGAAGTTCGCCGCCAGGGCCGCCACGGGGGCAAGCACGGGGACGGGGATCGCCCAGAGGGCGAGCGCGCCCCGAAGTAAGTGAAGCGGCCGCTCCATTCCGCTGGCCGGGACTGTTATCGTGCGTCCGCATGATCGACGAATCGCATGCCGATGCCGAACTGCTCAGGCAGGCGGCTTCAGGGGACGCGCGAGCCAGCCGCGAGCTGGTGACGCGGCATCTTGGCGCGCTGGTGGCGTTCGCCTGGCGTTTGCTGGGCGAACGCGCCGCGGCCGAGGACGTGGCGCAGGAAACCTTCCTTCGCCTGTGGCGTCACGCCCCGCGCTGGGAACCACGGGCGCGGTTGCGCGCCTGGCTGATGCGCGTGGCCCACAATCTCTGCATCGATCGCCTGCGGGCCCGGCGCGAGGATGTGCTGACCGAAGCCGACGAGCCGCAAGACCCGGCGCCTGGGGCCGATGCGCTGCGCCAGCAGCGTCAGGTGGCGGCCAGCGTCACGGCGGCGCTTGCCATGTTGCCGGCGCGTCAACGGGCGGCCATCGCGCTGGTGCATTTCGACGAGCTATCGGCCAAGGAAGCGGCGGCGATCATGGAAATATCGGTTGAAGCCTTGGAATCGCTTTTGTCGCGCGCCCGGCGGCGGTTGCACGAGTTGTTGGCGCCCAGGCGCAACCAATTGATGGGGAACGTATGATGGCGGACATGGACCTCGCGCGTTTCAAGCACTGTCTCGCGGCCTATGGCACGCGCCTCGATCTGTGGCCGGATGCGGCGCGGGCCGGCGCCGGCCGTCTGCGCGAGCGCGTCCCCGAGGCGCGCGAGCTTTGGAACCGCTCGGCGGCGCTCGACTTGCGGCTCGGCGCCGAAGCGCCGATGCAACCTTCGCCGGAATTGATGGCGGCGGTGCTGGCGTCGTCACCCTCCACAAGCGCCAAGGGCGTCCAGGGACGCTGGACGCTGGCCTTGTGGCCGTTCGGTCCCGCCTGGCAGCCAGCCACCGGCATGGCGGTCGCGGCGGCGCTCGGTATTTTCGTCGGTCTGTCGGCGCCCGCCGACGACATCGACCTGGCTTCGTCGTTCTCGGGCGTCAACGACATCGTTTGGGAGGCGGACGAATGGGAGACCTTATAAGAACGCCCGGCCCTGGCCGCTGGCTGGCCTTGGGGCTGGCGGTATCGCTGGCGCTCAATCTCTTTTTCGGCGGCGTGATGGTGGCGCGCTGGATGCGCCCGGCGCATTTTCCCTGGATGGCTTCAGGGCCGGCGGCGGACGGCATCGCGCAACGCCAGCGCGGCGAGTGGCGTGAAAGGGCGGCGGCGGTGGCTGAAGCGCGCCAAGCCTTGCGCCAGCAACTGATCGCCGACCCCGCCGACAAGGCGGCGGTCGAGCGCGCCGGCGCCAAGGTCATCGCGCAGATCGCCGAATCGCAAAAGGCCATGCACCGGAACCTGGCCGAGAAGGCGGCGGCCCTGCCGCCCGAGGAGCGCGAGAAATTTGTCGGCGCTGCCTTCGACCGGCGCGGGCAGTTCCGCCATATGCGCCCCGAACCGCCGCGCTAGTGGATTGGCGCTAACGAATGATTCTCGATCAATGCCTCCCCACCCCTGTCATGGCCGGGCGAAGACCCGGCCATCCAAAGCCACGGCACGGTTTCTGGATGCGCGAGTCAAGCCCGCGCATGACAGATTGAGGGTATCATCTGTTTGAGTCGCACCACTAGCGCGCCACCGGTTTTCCAATCCTCCAACGGCCCGGTAGCTATTATACTGGCGCCGTGACCGTCCCTTCCGCTCATCCCGCTGCATCTCCGGCGGCGGCGATGCCGGCGCCGGTTCTGGTCGCGGCGGCGGGCCGCGTGCTGTGGCTGGATGCCGACGGGACGGCAACCGAACTCGATACACGAGCCGCCGCCCGGCGCGCCTTGCGCGCCAGTCATATGGGTGAGGGCGGCTCCGCCGCCGGGCGCGCCTTGCGGGCCAGTCATATGAATGAGGGCGGCTCCGCCGCCGGGCGCGCTCTGCGCGCCGACCATTTGGGTGAGGGCGGCTCTGCCGCCGGGCGCGCTCTGCGCGCCGACCATTTGGGTGAGGGCGGCTCTGCCGCCCGGCGCGGGCTTCACGAATGCCCGATCCTTTGCCATGCGCCGGCGACCGCCGCGCGGCTCGATTGCGCGCGCTTTCCGGCCCGCGACATCCTGGAACTTTTCGCCTTCGTGCGCCCGGCGCAATTCTGCCTGCCCACCCCCGCCGGCGTCGCCCGCGCGATGGCGCTGCCGCCACCGCACGACCTGGCCGCCGAGGCGCGGACGCTGGCTGCGGCAGCGCAAAAACTGCTGGCGGAGTTGAAAGCGCTTCCCCCCGACGCTGCCCTGGCGGCGGCCAGAATCTGCGCCGGCATGGCGGAGGCAGGCTGGCCGTGGGCCGAGGCCGTAGCCGCGGCGCTTCCTGCCAACGCCGCAGCCGGCGGGCTCGATGTGTGGCGCCGGCTGCCGGAGTGGAATGAAACCGCCCTCCGCCCGGCGCCCGAATCGGTGACGGTGAGCGAGGCGGAAGCGCGCCAGCGCCTGCGCTCGCTGCTCGGGTCGCGCGCCGAGGCCAGGCCGCAGCAAAGCGACTACGCGGCGCTGGCCGCCGCCGCCTTCGTCCCCCGCGACCAGGCCGGCGTGCCGCACGCGGTGCTGGCCGAGGCCGGGACCGGCATCGGCAAGACGCTGGGCTATATCGCGCCCGCCAGCCTGTGGGCGGA
>CAZIVY010000057.1:0-3107 GCA_964542505.1 uncultured Rhodospirillaceae bacterium | reverse complement strand
CCCCTGCCGCCCGAACGCATCGCGGCGGTGAAAATGGGCACCACCGTCGCCACCAACGCGCTGCTGGAGCGCAAGGGCGACCGCACGCTGCTGGTGACCACCAAGGGCTTCCGCGACAGTCTGCGCATCGGCTACCAGACGCGGCCCAAGCTGTTCGCGCTCCGCATCGAGCTGCCCGACATGCTCTACGAGCGCGTGATCGAGGTGGACGAGCGCGTCACCGCCAAGGGCGATGTGTTGCGCCCCCTCGATCTCGAAGGCGCGCGCCAGGGGCTCGAAGACGCCTACGCCGAGGGCTTGCGCTCCTGCGCCATTCTGTTCATGCACGCCTACCGCTTCCCGGCGCACGAGGCGCAGGTCGCCGCGCTGGCCCGCAAGATCGGCTTCACCCAGGTATCGGCCAGCCACGCCGTCAGCCCGCTGATGAAGCTGGTCAGCCGCGGCGACACCACGGTGGTGGACGCCTATGTCTCGCCGCTCTTGCGCCGCTACGTCGATCGCGCCGCCGCCGAATTGGGCTCGGCCCGCTTGCTGTTCATGCAGTCGAACGGCGGCCTGGCGGACGCGCGCTTCTTCCAGGGCAAGGATTCGATCCTTTCCGGCCCCGCCGGCGGCGTGGTGGGCGTGGTGGGCACCGCGCGCCAGGCCGGCTTCGGCAAGATCATCGGCTTCGACATGGGCGGCACCTCCACCGATGTCAGCCACTTCGACGGCGAGTTCGAACGCGCCTTCGAAACGCAGGTCGCCGGGGTGCGCATGCGGGCCCCCATGCTGCTGATCCACACGGTGGCGGCGGGCGGCGGCTCGATCCTGCACTTCGACGGCGCGCGCTACCGCGTCGGGCCGGACTCGGCCGGCGCCAATCCCGGCCCCGCCTGCTACCGCCGCGGCGGCCCGCTCACCGTCACCGACTGCAACCTCATGCTGGGCAAGCTGCAGGCGGATTTCTTTCCGCGCGTCTTCGGCCCCGGCGCCGACCAGCCGCTGGATGCCGAGGTGGTGCGCGGGCGCTTCAATGAACTGGCGGCGCGCATCCGCGGCCTCTCGGGCGACGCGCGCACGCCCGAACAGGTGGCGACCGGCTTCCTCGCCATCGCGGTCGAAAACATGGCCAACGCCATCAAGCGCATGTCGGTGGCGCGGGGCTATGATGTCACCCAATACGTGCTGGCGTGTTTCGGCGGCGCCGGCGGCCAGCACGCCTGCCTGGTCGCCGACGCCCTGGGCATGAACCGGGTCCTGCTGCACCCGCTCGCCGGCGTGCTCTCGGCCTATGGCATCGGCCTCGCCGACTTGCGCGTCATCAAGGAAAAGACGGTGGAAGCGCCGCTCGACGATGCCCGCCTGCCCGCCATTGCCGCCGAACTCGATGCCCTGGCGGCGCTGGCGGCGGCCGACCTGGTGGCGCAGGGCGTGCCGGCCGGGCGCATCGTCGCGCACAAGCGCCTGCATTTGCGCTACGGCGGATCGGATACGCCCTTGATCGTCGATTTCGGCCCCCGCCCGGCGGTGATCGCGGCCTTCGAGGCGGCGCACCGGCAGCGCTACGGCTTCGTCACCCCGGAAAAGCCGCTGGTGGTGGCGGCGGTGGCGGTGGAAGCCGTGGGCGCCGGCCTGACGCCGCCCGCGCCCGCCCCGGCGCCGGCGGTGGCCCGCCCGGGCGCGGCCATTCCGCGCCTGGCGGAGACGCAAGTCTTCATGGCCGGCGCCTGGCAAGACGCAGCCGTGATCGACCGCGAAATCATGCGTCCCGGCGACGCCATCGACGGCCCGGCGGTGATCGTCGAGAGCACCGGCACGGTGGCGTTGGAGCCGGGCTGGCGCGCCGAGGTGCTGAGGGCAAGCGAACTGCTGCTCACCCGCGTCGTGGCGCGGCCCAAGCGCGTCGCCATCGGCACCGCCGTCGATCCGGTGATGCTGGAAATCTTCAACAACCTCTTCATGTCCATCGCCGAGCAGATGGGATCGGTGCTGGAGAAGACGGCCTTTTCCGTCAACATCAAGGAACGCCTGGATTTCAGTTGCGCCATCTTCGACGTCGCGGGCGAGCTGATCGCCAACGCCCCCCACATGCCGGTGCATTTGGGCTCCATGAGCGAGAGCATCAAGACCATCATCCGCCGCCGGGCCGGCGCCATGCGCCCCGGCGACGTCTACATGCTCAACGCGCCTTATGCCGGCGGCACCCATTTGCCCGACGTCACCGTCATCACCCCGGTGTTCGCCGATGACAATCGCAACGTGCTGTTCTATGTCGGCTCGCGCGGGCATCACGCCGACATCGGCGGCAAGACCCCGGGTTCCATGCCGCCCGATTCGCGCACCGTCGAGGACGAAGGCGTGCTCATCGACAACGTGGTCCTGGTGGAAGAGGGCCATTTCCGCGAGGCGGAAACGCTGGCGCTGCTGCGAAGCGGCCGCTACCCCTCGCGCAACCCGGCGCAGAACATCGCCGACCTCAAGGCGCAGATCGCCTCATGCGCCAAGGGCGTGCAGGAATTGCGCCGCATGGTGGATCATTTCGGCCTCGATGTGGTGAAGGCCTATATGGGCCACGTGCAGGACAACGCCGAGGAATCCGTGCGCCGCGTCATCACCCGCTTGTCCGACGGGCACTTCGTCTACCCCATGGACGACGGCTACCGCATCGAGGTGCGCGTCACCGTGGACCGCGCCCAGCGCCGGGCGCGCGTGGACTTCACCGGCACCAGCGGCCAGCATCCCACCAACTACAACGCGCCGCGCGCGGTCAGCGTCGCCGCCGTGCTCTATGTTTTCCGCTGCCTGGTGGACAGCGACATCCCGCTCAATTCCGGCTGCCTGAAGCCGCTGGAACTGATCGTGCCCGAAGGATCGATGCTCGATCCCCATTTCCCCGCCGCCACCGTCGCCGGCAACGTCGAAACCAGCCAGTGCATCACCGACGCGCTGTTCGGCGCGCTGGGCGTCATGGCGGCGGCGCAAGGGACGATGAACAACTTCACCTTCGGCAACGACACCTATCAGTATTACGAGACCATTTGCGGCGGCGCCGGCGCCGGGCCCGACTTCGACGGCGCCGACGCGGTGCACACCCACATGACCAACGCCCGCCTCACCGATCCCGA
>CAZIVY010000056.1:0-1505 GCA_964542505.1 uncultured Rhodospirillaceae bacterium | reverse complement strand
GGCGGTAAGCTTCGTCGGCTCGACCCCGATCGCGAAATACGTCTATTCGACCGGCGCGGCGCACGGCAAGCGCGTGCAGGCCATGGGCGGGGCCAAGAACCACATGATCGTGCTGCCGGACGCGGACCTGGACCAGGCGACGGACGCGCTGATGGGCGCCGGCTATGGCTCGGCCGGCGAGCGCTGCATGGCGATCTCGGTGGCGGTGGCGGTGGGGGACAAGACCGCCGACGCGCTGGCGAAGCGGCTGGCGCCGCGGGTGCGGGCGCTGAAAGTCGGTCCGTCCACGGACCATGAATCGGAAATGGGGCCGCTGGTGACGCGCCAGCACCTGGACAAGGTGCGGGGCTATGTGGACCAGGGCCTGAAGGAGGGCGCCGAACTGGTGGTGGACGGGCGGGCGCTGCGGCTGCAAGGCTATGAGAACGGCTATTTCATGGGCGGCTGCCTGTTCGACCGTGTGCAGCCGAACATGCGCATCTACAAGGAAGAAATCTTCGGTCCCGTGCTTTCCATGGTGCGGGCGAAGGATTTCGAGGAAGCACTGCGGTTGCCGTCCGAGCACGAATTCGGCAATGGCGTCGCCATTTTCACACGCGACGGCGACGCGGCGCGCGAATTCGCCCAGCGCGTCGACGTGGGCATGGTGGGGGTGAACGTGCCCATACCGGTGCCGCTGGCCTACCACAGCTTCGGCGGCTGGAAGGGATCGGCCTTCGGCGACACTAACCAGCACGGGCCGGAAGGGGTGCGCTTCTACACCAAGATCAAGACCGTGACCTCGCGCTGGCCGGCGGGCATACGCGCCGGCGCCGATTTTTCGATCCCGACGCTGAAATAGCGCCGCGCCCCAGCGATAGCGGCGGCAAACAAATCGGTAACATCTCGCCGCTAGCGTCGCGGTGGCCGTGTATGCCGCCGATCTCTCGCCGTTCGCCATGAGCGCCGCCGCCGGGCCGCTTTTCGCCTATCGCGCGTTGCGCCGCCAAGGAAGACTGGCGGGCGACCCCGACCAGGAATTGGCGGCGGAAAAGCTGCAGGCGCTTTTCGCCCGCCTGCGGAATTACCAGCCGCAAGCCGGAATGAACTGGATCGAGCGCCTGGGCTGGGGCCGCACGAACGACGCGCCGCCCCAGGGGCTTTACCTTTACGGCGGCGTCGGGCGGGGCAAGTCCATGCTCATGGACCTGTTCTTCGCCGCCGCGCCGGTGAAGCGCAAGCGCCGCGTCCATTTCCACGCCTTCATGCAGGAGGCGCACGCCGACATCCACCGCTGGCGCGGGTTGCCGGAGGAAAAGCGCGGCGGCGACGATCCCTTGAAGTTCCAGGCCAAGCGCATCGCCGCCGGGGCGACACTGCTCTGCTTCGACGAATTCCAGGTGGAGGACGTGGCCGACGCCATGATTCTGCGGCGGCTGTTCGCCAAGCTTTTCCAATATGGCGTGGTGGTGGTGGCCACCGCCAATCTGCCGCCGGACGAGCTTTACGCCGAGGGGCTGAACCGG
>CAZIVY010000055.1:0-8380 GCA_964542505.1 uncultured Rhodospirillaceae bacterium | reverse complement strand
GTTCAAGCCTGCGCGGAGCGATGTTCGGCGGCGGGAGCGGGCACCGAGGTGTAGCCGAAAAAATCGCGCGCGAATTCCGCGGTCACGCGGTCGAGCCGGCGCTGCACGAAATCGAGAAATTCGTGCAGGCCGCGGCGCAGCAACTCGTCCGGGTCGATCTCGCCCAGCGCGGCGCGCAGCGCATCGAGATGCTCCAGCGCGCGATCGCCGCCGTGCAGACGGGCGCGCGCGCGAACCGCCTTCAACAGGCGGTCGCATTCATCGACGCACAGCGTCACCGAGCGCGGGAAGGAATCGTTGAGCAGCAGAAATCCGACCACTTCCGCGGGCTTGATGTCGCTCGGCCGCACCCGGCGGAAGGCGTGGTAACCGGCCAAGGAGCGCAGCACGCCGCCCCAGGCGCCGGTTTGCGCCGGCCCGCTCGGCCCTTCGCGCAAGGCGTGCCACTTGACGTCGAGCAGCCGCGTGGTCTGGTCCGCCCGCTCGACGTAGCGGCCAAGCTGATAAAAGTACCAGCCCTGGTCGCGGTAAAAGGTGCCCTCGGTGATGCCGGTGTGGCTTTGGCAGCCTTCCTTCACCATGACGCAAACCTTGGGCAGGCGGGACAAGACGATGTCGGCGGGGCCGAGTTCGCGCACGCGGTTGTAGAGCGCGTTGAGCTGCATCCACATTTCGGTGCTGATCAGCGGCCTGAGCGCCCGGCCGTTGTCGCGCGCGGCGCGCAACGCGGCGAGGATCGAGGACGGGTTGTCGCCGTCGAGAATGTAGAAGCGCAAGACCGCCGCGGCCGAGTACTCCTTGTGGCCGGCGAAGAAGCGTTCCTCGTCGCTGTTGATGGCGACGATGGCGCTCCAAGACCGCGGCTCGTTGGCGCGCGGATCGCTTTGCTGGACGTCGATGATGCGCGCCAGGTTCTCCGCCCGCTCGATGTAGCGCGCCATCCAGAACAGCGCCTCGGCCTGGCGCGCCAACAGGCTAGGCAAGGACCCACGTGTCTTTCGACCCGCCTCCCTGCGAGGAATTGACGATCAACGAGCCGGCGCGCAGCGCCACCCGCGTCAGGCCGCCGGGCAGCACCCAGGTGTCCTTGCCGGTGACCGCGAAAGGCCTGAGGTCCACGTGGCGCGGCTGGGCGCTCGCGCCGGCCAGGGTCGGGCACACCGACAGGCGGATCATGGGCTGACTGATGAAATTGGCCGGATTCGCCTTCAGTTTGGCGCGGCAGTCGTCGAGTTCGGCGGCGCTTGCCCGAGGCCCGATGACGATGCCGTAACCGCCCGATTCGCCCACCGGCTTCACCACCAGTTCGGCCAAGTGGTCGAGCGTGTAGGCGAGGCCGTCCGGCTCGCGGCAGATGCGCGTTTCGACGTTGGGGAGGACCGCGTCCTCGCCAAGATAGTAGCGAATGATGCGCGGCATGTAGGCGTAAACCGCCTTGTCGTCGGCGACGCCGGTGCCGATGGCGTTGGCCAGCGCCACGTTTCCCCGGCGGTAGGCGCGGAAGAGACCCGGCACGCCCAGCATCGACGCCGGGTCGAACGCCTCGGGATCGAGGAAATCGTCGTTCACGCGGCGGTAGATGACGTGCACCGGTCCGAGGCCGGCCGTGGTCTTCATGAACACGCGATCCTCGCGCACCACCAGGTCGCGGCCTTCGACCAGGGTGACGCCCATCTCGCGGGCAAGAAAAATATGCTCGAAATAGGCCGCGTTGTAGATGCCGGGAGACAACAGCACGACCTGCGGGTCGCCGATCCCTTGCGGCGCGATTTCGGCCATGGCTTGACGCAGGCGCAGGCCGTAGTCCTCGACCGGCATGACGTCGATGCCCTCGAACAGGTCGGGGAAAGCGCGCCGCATGAGGCGGCGATTCTCGATCACGTAGGAGACGCCCGAGGGGGTGCGGCCATTGTCCTCGAGCACCGCGAACCCGCCGCTGTCGTCGCGCACGATGTCGATGCCGCAAATATGCACGTAGGTGCCGCACGGCACGTCCACCTCGCGCATTTCGGGCCGGTAGTTGCTGTTGCCGAGAACGAGATCGGCGGGAACGATCCCGTCCTTGAAGATGCGGCAGGGGCCGTAGACGTCGGCGATGAACAGGTTCATCGCCGCCACCCGCTGCTTCACGCCCTGCTCGATGGTGCGCCATTCGGTGCCCGAGAGCACGCGCGGAATGGCGTCGAAGGGCAGGACGCGATCGATGAAATCCTTGTCGGAATAGACGGTGAACGTCACGCCCAGGACTTGCAGCTCGTGCTCCGCCTCGCCGGCGCGGCGCGCCAGGTCGGCGAGCGGAAGGCCGCCAAGATGCCGGCGCAACAACCGCGTGTGCGCCGCCTCCGCCGCCGGCCGCCCGAAGAGCTCGCAGTAATAGCCCGCGGACGAATAGTCGGCGAGCCAGCCCTCGGCGCCGCCGTTCAGGGCAGCAACCCGTCGATCCACCGGCCGTTCGGCATTTGGGTGACGAGGCGCGTCAGATTCTCGTTCCACCACTGGCATTGCTCGCGCTGGTCATCGAAGTTGAACTGGCCCTCGCGCCACTTCCGATCGGCCAGGCTGAAGGTCAGCACGTCAATCGGGTAGCCGACGTCGGACGACGACAGCCGCGTCGAATCGAACGACAGAAACGCCAATTTGAGCGCGGTACGCAACGGCGTATCGTAGCGTAACACCCGATCCAGGATCGGCTTGCCGTAGCCGGTGACGCCGATCGACAAATGGGGCGTGCGCTGGTCGAGCTGGATCCAATTGCCTTCGGGGTACACCTGGTAAATCGTCGCTTCCTTGTCGCCGGCCAGTTGGCCGCCGATGATGGCGTGCAAGTTGAAGGCCAGGTTGGAGCGCTGGACCGCCGCGCGATCCTCGTCGTCCACCTGCCGCAGCGCCTTGCAATAGGCGCCGACGGCGTCGAGCATGGTTTCGAGGTCTTCGCGGCCGCCCTGGTCGCGTTGGAGATAGGCGAGCGTCTTGTCGCGCAGCGAGCGCATCCCCGACGTCATGATGAAGAACTGCGATCCGCGCGCGCCGTGGAGGGTGATCTTGCGCGCGCTGGTCACCAGCGCGCCGCTGGTGATGCGCGCGTCGGCCAGTCCCACCAGCCCCTCGCGCACGCGAATACCGAGACAATAGGTCACGCCGTCCAACCCCCGCCGTTCACTCTTGGCTCCTTTTGTGCCACGGGAGCGAGGGTCGGCTCAAGGCCCAGGGCCTAGGCGGCGAGGTAGCGTGCGCTCAAATGGGCCTCGAAGGCGGCGACGCCGAGCGGTTCGCCCGTGGCGTGCACCAGCAGCGCGTCGGTGGAGGGATCGAGGGAGCCGCGGCCGTGCACCTTGACCTTGAGCCACGTCAAAAGCGGCGCGAAATTTCCCTGGGCGATGGCCGGGCGGATGGAAGGATCCTGCCGGGCGGCGGCGGCATAAAGCTGGGCCGCCGCCAGCGCCCCCATGGTGTAGGTGGGAAAATAGCCGAAGGAGCCGGACGGCCAGTGAATGTCCTGCAAGCAGCCGTCGCGGTCGTCGGGCGCCTCGATGCCGAGCAAATCCCGCATGCCCCGGCGCCACGCTTCCGGCAGGTCGGGAAGCGCCAGCTCGCCGCTCAAGAGCTGACGCTCGATCCGGTAGCGCAAGATCACGTGCAGCGGGTAGGTCACCTCGTCGGCGTCGACGCGGATCAGCCCGGGCTCGACCTTGGTGAAAACACGCGCCAGGTTTTCCTCGCGCCAATAGGGTCCGGCGCCGCCGAAGGCCTGGCGCAACAGGGGCGCGAGGTAGGCCATGAATTCGCGCCCACGGCAAACTTGCATTTCGATCAGCAGGCTTTGGCTTTCGTGCGCCGCCATGCCGCGCGCCTCGCCCACGGGTTGACCCCGCCACGCGGCGGGCAGGCCGCGCTCATAAAGCGCGTGGCCGGTTTCGTGCAGCACCCCCATGAGCGAGCGGGTGAAGTCGGTATCGGTGTAGCGGGTGGTGATGCGCACGTCGTCGGGCACGCCGCCGGTAAAGGGATGCAGCGATACGTCGAGGCGGCCGTGACGGAAATCGAAGCCCAGCGCCTCCATCAGGCGAACGCCGAGGTCGCGCTGGGCGGCAAGCGGGAACGGCCCGGTGGGCGGCGTCAGGCGGCCCCGCGCCGCCTGCTGGCGCTTGACCTCGACCAGGAGCGAGGGCAGGAACGCCGCCAGATCGGCGAACAGGTGGTCGATGGCCTCGGCGCGGCCGCCGGGTTCGTATTCGTCCAGCAGCGCATCGTAGGGCGCGCAGCCGAAGGCGGCGGCCTTGGCGGCGGCGATCTCGCGGGTCAATTCAAGCAACGCGCCGAGGGACGGCATCAGGCCGGCGAAGTCGTTGTCGGCGCGGGCGGTGCGCCAGCGCATTTCGCAAGCGGAAGAGGCGCGCGCCCGCGCGTCCACGAGGGCTGAGTCGAGGGCGTTGGCGTGGCGCCACGCGCGCCGCATTTCGCGCCGATTGGCCGCCTGCCAGGGATCGGCGATGGCCGCATCCTCGGCCGCCGACAACAGGTCGCCCAGCATGGGGTCGGTGAGCATGGAATGGCGGATGACGCTTAACGTGGCCATTTGCTCGGCGCGCGCCTCGGCGCCGCCGGCGGGCATCATCGTCGCCTGGTCCCAGCTCAGCACGCTGAGGGCGCCGCCAAGCGCGTCGATGCGGCGGAAGCGGGCTTCCAGTTCGGCGTAGGCGCTCATGGCGCGACCTCGGGGCGTTCGCGGCGATGCCACAGCACGTAGATCGCCGCCAGGGCCACCGCGAAGCCATACCACATCAGCGCATATTGCAGATGCCGGTTGGGTATGTTCAGCCGCGTCTGCCCGCCCACCGGCAAGCCGCCGGGGACCACCCCCGCCTCGGCCTCGATGAAAAGGTCGGGACCCGTCAAGGCGGCGGCGCGGCGCATGGCCCCCGCATCGCCGTAGAACCAGAGATTGCGCGCCGGGTCGTTGTCGGGGACGAAAAGGCCCTGGTCCCAGGGCTTGCGCGCGATGCCGGCGAGCGTCACCTCGCCCGCGATCTGGCCAAGCGGCCGCGTCGCCGGGTCCTTGCGCTCGCTGGGCACCCAGCCGCGATTCACCAGCACGGCATCCCCCGCGCCAGCGCGGCGAAGCGGGGTGACGATCTGGTAGCCGTGCTGGCCGTTGCGGCTCACGGCGAGCAAATGGAATTCGCGCTCGTGGAGGAATCGCCCGCTGACCCGCACGCGGCGGTATTCCCATTCCGCCACGTCGATGGCGCCGGCCGGAAAGTCCACCGCCGGCGCGGCAACGCGGTCCTCCATCGACTGGATGAGGTTCGTCTTCCACCACAGGCGCTGCATCTGCCAGGTGCCGAGCGCCAACAGGACCAGCAGCGCCGGCAGAGTGAACGCCGTCGGCCACAATGCCGGTCGAAAGCCAAACAGGGTCACGCGGCTGTCCTCCGCTTCGCGATCAGCGAAGCTCGATATCCTGGCCGGCGCGGTGGCGGAATTGCAAGGCGATCAGGATGGCCTTGAACGGCCTGAGAAGTCCCAGCGCGCCGCCCAGAACAAGCGGCGGCCAGATCGCCGCGTGCAGCCATAACGGCGGGGCAAAGCGCGCCTCCACCACCAGCGCCGCCGCCACTATCACGGCGCCCAGGATCAAGGTGATGAACACCGCCGGCCCGTCGCCGGAATCGGCGGCGCTCAAATCCGCCGCGCAGCGCGCGCATTTCGAGCGAACGGTCAAGAATCCGTCGAACAAGCTTCCCTGGCCGCAGGCCGGGCAGCGGCAAAGCAGCCCGGCCAGGAGAATCGAGGGCGGCGCCCGGCGTGCCGCGGTCAATGGCCGGGACCGGCCCCCCACCAGTAAATGCAACTGAACAGGAACAGCCACACCACGTCGACGAAATGCCAGTACCAGGCGGCGGCCTCGAAACCGAAATGATGATCGGGCTTGAAATGCCCGGCCATGGCGCGCCCGAGGCAGACGATGAGGAAGAGCGAGCCGATGATGACATGGGCGCCGTGGAAGCCGGTGGCCATGAAGAAGGTCGAGGCGTAGATGCCGTCCTTGAAGCCGAAGGCCGCGTGGCTGTACTCGTAGCCCTGCACGGCGGTGAAGGCGAGGCCGAGCGCCACGGTAACCGCCAGGCCCCAGACCAGCCCCTTGCGGTCGTCGTGCAGCAGCGAGTGGTGGGCCCAGGTGACGGTGGTGCCGGAGGTGAGCAGGATCAGCGTGTTGACGAAGGGCAGATGCCAGGCATCGAAGGTCTCGATGGCCTTCGGCGGCCACACCCCGCCAATGGCGTCGGTGGGATAAAGGGCGGCGTTGAAATAGGCCCAGAACCAGGCGACGAAGAACATCACCTCGGAGGCGATGAACAAGGCCATGCCGTAGCGCATGCCGATCTGGACGATGGGCGTGTGGTGTCCCTGGTGCTCGGCCTCGCGGATGACGTCGCGCCACCACATGACGGCGGTGAAGACGACGAGAACGACGCCCGGCAGCGTCCACAGGCCCGGCGCCCCGTGCATGAAGGCGATGAAGCCGAGGGCGAGCGCAAAGGCGCCGATGGAACCGACCGCCGGCCAGGGGCTGGGGTCGACGAGGTGGTATTCGTGGCCCTTGACGTCGCTTGCCATGGCTTTACTCCATTGCCTTCAGCTTGTTCGCCTGCCGTGCGCCGTTCAAGGACGCCGTTGGGGGTCCGGCCCCAGGCGCGGGGAAGAACGTATAGGAAAGCGTGACCGTATCGACGTCGCCCATATGCGGATCGTCGAGCATCGCCGGATCGACGTAGAAGCTCACCGGCAAGTCCACCGCCGCGCCAGATTCGAGCGCCTGTTCCTGGAAGCAGAAGCAGGCCATCTTGACGAAAAACCTGCCGGCCTTGGCGGGCGTGACGTTGAAGGTGGCGGTGCCGGTGGAAGCGCGGCCGCCGCGGTTTTCGGCCCGGTAGTAGGCGAGGGTTTCGTCGCCCAACCGCACGGTGACAACCCGCGCCTTGGGCTGGAACGCCCAGGGCAGTCCGGGGGCCACGTCGGCGTTGAAGCGAACGTCGATGGTGCGCTCCGACGCTGGCGCGATGGGCGCCACCGCCGCCCGCTGGGTGGTGCCGCCAAAACCGGTGACGCGGCAGAACAGGTCGTAGAGCGGCGGCGAGGCGAGGCTGAGCCCGCCCATGGCCAAAGCGAGGCCGGCGGCGGCGAAGGCCGTGGCGCGTATGCGGAGCGCGGGCGTCACGGCGCAATCTTCATTTTCACGATGGTGACGACGAAGAACAGAACCGCCAAGGCGACGAGGAACCACGCCATCGCCAAATTGCGTCCGCGCATGACGCGGTGGCGTTCGCCCAAGGGCATGTCAGGCGCCAATGCCAAGCGGCTTCTCCACCAGCAGAAGCGCGAAAAGCAGCATCAGGTAGAGAATCGAAAAGCCAAACATGTGGCGTGCCGCTTGCTCGTCGTCGCCCTGGCCTAGGCGCAGCGCCATGAGCACGAACAAGAGGCCAAGCACGATGGCGGCGCCGCCGTAAAGCGGCCCGGCGTAACCCAGCCACCAGGGCAGCGGCGCCAGGGGCAACAGCGCCAGGGTGTAGATCAGTATCTGGCGGCAGGTGGCGGCGCGGCCAATCACCAGCGGCATCATGGGCACGCCGGCGCGGGCGTAGTCGTCCGAGCGGTAAAGCGCCAGCGCCCAGAAATGCGGCGGCGTCCACATGAAGACGATGGCGAACAGCAGGACGGGAAACCAGTCGATGCCCCCGGTCGCCGCCGCCCAGCCGATCACTGGCGGCAGCGCGCCGGCGGCGCCCCCGATGACGATGTTCTGCGGCGTGCGCCGCTTCAGCCAAATGGTGTAAACGAAGACATAGATGAGAATGGTCAGCGCCAGCAGCGCCGCCGCCGCGATATTCACCAGCAGGCCCATGGCGACCACGGAACCGATAGCAAGGGTGACGCCGAAACCCAGCGCCTCGCCCGGCGCCATGCGGCCGCGCGGAATGGGCCGGTTGCGCGTGCGCGTCATCAAGGCGTCGATATCGGCTTCGTACCACATGTTGATGGCGGCGGCGGCGCCAGCGCCGATGGCGATGCACAGCATGGCCGCCACGGCGATGACCGGATGAATGGAAACCGGCGCCAGCACCATGCCCACCAGGCCGGTGAAAATGACCAGCGACATGGGGCGCGGCTTGAGCAGCGCCACATAGTCGCTCACCGCCGCCGGGACGGGGGCGGCAATGGCGGAATCGCGGGTCAGGCTGGCATCGGACACGGCGCGGTTCACCTAATGACTGGCAGATGCGGGTCGAACTGGTGGAAGGGCGGCGGCGAGGTCAGCGTCCATTCCAGCGTCGTGGCGCCGCTGCCCCAAGGGTTTGCCGCCACCTCCTTGCCGCGG
>CAZIVY010000054.1:0-10977 GCA_964542505.1 uncultured Rhodospirillaceae bacterium | reverse complement strand
GGCTCCCCGGGGGCGCACTTGACCGACGCGGCAGCCATTGCCGCGACAGGTTTCGTTTTGCCCCCACGAGATCGGAATCAATCGGCCGTCGCCAGTCCTTGGCGACCGCCGCATAGGGAGGCGTCCGACTGCCATGGCTTCTTTCATTCGCTCCGACCTGGAATTCATTCTGCAGCAGATCCTGATCGCGGAAGCAAACGCGGCGGGAGCCAGCCTGCCGAGCTTGATCCCCAACTCTCTGCTGCCCTTCGGGCTGCGGACGGTGGATGGTTCGTTCAACAACCTGCTTCCCGGCCAGAGCGAATTCGGCGCCGCCGACAACAACTTCCCGACACTGCTGGAACAGCAGTTCCGCAACGAAGGCGACGACGCGTTCGGTCCCGTCACCAACAACAACTACGCTAGCACCATCAGCGTCGCCGACGCCGATCCGCGCATCATCTCCAACCTGATCGTCGACCAGACCGCCAGCAACCCGGCGGCGGTCGAAGCCAATGGCGGCGCCGCCCCGGTCAGCGGCTTTCGCGCCGACGGAACGCCGTTCGAGACCTTCTTCATTCCCAACGTGGCGCCGGACGAGGGCCTGTCGGCGCCGTTCAACTCGTGGTTCACGTTCTTCGGCCAGTTCTTCGATCACGGCCTCGACCTGGTCAACAAGGGCGGCAACGGCACGGTGTTCATTCCGCTGATGCCGGACGACCCGCTGTTCAATCCCGCCCCCGGCGCCCCGAATTTCATGATGGTGACGCGGACCACCAACACCTCGGTCAGTGCCGGCGCCGACGGCTTCTTCGGCACCACCGACGACGTTCACACGCAAAACAACCAGACGACGCCGTTCGTCGACCAGAACCAGACCTACACCTCGCATCCCTCGCACCAGGTGTTCCTGCGCGAATACGTGCTGGTCGGCGGCCGGCCGGTCGCCACCGGCAGACTGCTGGATCACTTGAACACGGATGGCAGCAAGGGCGGCCTCCCCACCTGGGCCGAGATCAAGGCGCAGGCGCAGGCCATGCTGGGCATCGCGCTCGACGACCAGGACATCTTGAACCTGCCCCTGCTGGCGACCGACGCCTACGGCAAGTTCACTCCCAACCTGGCAACCGGCTTCGCCCAGATCGTCCTCCCAGGCAACATTCTGTCGTCGGGCACTCCGGGCGCCCCGGTTGACGCATCGCTCGCGATGCGCACCAACCACGCCTTCCTCGACGACATCGCCCACACGGCCAATCCGGGCGGCAAGACCGCCGACAGCGATACCGCGCTCGGCCTCGCCAATGCCCCCGCTTCGTCCACGGCGACCAATTACGACAACGAGTTGCTCGACGCTCACTTCGTCACCGGCGACGGCCGCGGCAACGAGAACATCGTGCTTACCACCGTTCACTTCGTCTTCCACGCCGAGCACAACCGGCTGATGGAACACACCAAGGACGTGGCCCTGGCGACGGGCGACCTCGCGTTCCTAACCAGTTGGCTCCTGCCCGGCACCGCGCCGGCGGTGTTCCCGACCACGCCGGCGGCGATCGACGCCCTGCAGTGGAACGGCGAGCGCCTGTTCCAGGCGGCGCGCTTCGGCACCGAGATGCAGTACCAGCACCTGGTGTTCGAGGAGTTCGCGCGCAAGGTGCAGCCGAATGTCGACGCATTCCTCGCCTATGACGCGTCGATCAACCCGGCGATCGTGGCCGAATTCGCGCACGCGGTCTATCGCTTCGGGCACTCGATGCTGACCGAGTCGGTCGACCGCTTCGATCCGAACTTCGCCGCCAGCCCCATCGGCCTCATCCAGGCCTTCCTTAACCCGCTCGAATTCCTGGCCAGCGACCAGACCGGCCCCTTGGCGGGCAATTCGCCGGCCGAGGCGGCCGGCGCCATCATCCGCGGCATGACCCGGCAACAGGGCAACGCGATCGACGAGTTCGTCACCGAGGCGCTGCGCAACAACCTGGTCGGCCTGCCGCTCGATCTCCCGGCGATCAACATCGCGCGCGGCCGCGACACCGGCGTGCCCTCGCTCAACGTGGCGCGGGCCGAATTCTACGCCGGCACCAGCGACAGCCAGCTCAAGCCCTATACGAGCTGGGTCGACTTCGCGGGGAACCTGAAGCACGAGTTGTCGGTCGTCAACTTCATCGCCGCCTACGGCACGCACGCCACCATCACCGGCGCCACCACGACCGCCGCCAAGCGCGCGGCGGCCATGGACCTGGTGTTCGGCACGGTGGGCGAGACGCCTGAACAATTCGCCGACCGCATGGCCTTCCTGAACGGCCCGGCCGCGACCACCGGCGTCGATTTGATCGACTTGTGGGTCGGCGGCCTGGCCGAGAAGCAGATGCCGTTCGGCGGCCTGCTCGGCTCGACCTTCAATTTCGTGTTCGAAAACCAGATGGAGAAGCTGCAGAACGGTGACCGGTTCTATTACCTGGGCCGTCTCGCGGGTCTCAACTTCCTCACCGAGATGGAGCAGAACTCGTTCGCCAAGTTGGTGATGCTGAACACCGACGTGACCCACCTGCCGGCCGACATCTTCTCGACCCCGGCCTTCACTCTCGAGGTGGACCAGGCGAGCCAGTTCACCGGCCTGAACGATGGTGTGGTCGAGGACGGCCGCGCCGATCCCTTCGTCGCCTCGCTCTTCGATCCGCTGGTCAATTCGCTGGTCATTCGCGACAACCCGGCGACGCCCGGCGCGGACACGAACTACCTCCAGTACACCGGCGTGGACCACGTCGTCCTCGGCGGCACCAATCCGGGGAACGCGGCCAACCCCAGCGGCAATGACATCCTCATCGGCAGCATCGGCGACGACACGCTTTGGGGTGACGGCGGCAACGACCGGCTCGAGGGCGGCGACGGCGTCGACAACGTCGACGGCGGCGCCGGCGACGACATCATCACCGACTTGGGCGGCGACGACGTCCTCAAGGGCGGCGACGGCAACGACGTCATTCACGGCGGCAACGGCCTCAACCTGATCATCGCCGGCTCCGGCAACGACTTCATCGTCACCGGCGAGGACGCCACCGAGACCTTCGGCGGCCAGGGCAACGACTTCATCCTCGGCAGCAAGCTGAACGCGTTCCCGTTCGGCAACGAAGGCGACGACTGGATCGAGCTCGGCACCCAGGATGGCGCGGCCGGCGACAATTTCGATCCGCTCGGGCTCGACAAGGTGGCCGGCAACGACATCTTCCTCGGCGGCGGCGGCTTCGACGAATTCCTCGGCGAGGGCGGCGACGACGTCATGTTCGGCTCCGAGGGCGAGGACCATCTGGACGGCAACTCCGGCTTCGACTGGGGCAGCTACAAGTTCGATCAGCGCGGCGTCACCATCGACATGCTGGTCAGCGACCTGTTCGAGCCGCCGGTGGCGGCGTCAACCGCGGGGGTCCTGGATCGGTTCGCCTCGGTTGAAGGCCTGTCGGGATCGGCGTTCGCCGACGTCCTGCGCGGCACCAATGACACGGCGGCCTCGCTCCCCACCTCCGGCCCCCAGGGCAGCGTGCTGACCAACATCGGCCTCGTCAGCGGCCTGCAGGCGTTGCTCGGCGCGGGCGTCACTTCGTTCGGCGCGGGCAACATCCTGCTCGGCGGCGACGGCAGCGACATCCTCGAGGGCCGCCAGGGCGATGACATCATCGACGGCGACAAGTGGCTCAACGCGCGCATCAGCGTGCGCGCCAACATCGATGGCACGGGCCCCGAGATCCGCAGCGTCAACAGCATGGTCGATCTGGTGGTGGACATGTTGTCCGGCGCCATCAATCCCGGCCAGCTCGTCGCCGTGCGCGAGATCCTGAACTCGGCCGGTCCCGACTTCGACACCGCCGTGTTCGCCGGCCCGCGCGCCAATTACACGATCACTGTCGCGGCCGACGGAACGGTCGTCGTCACCGACAATGTCGGCGTGGTCAATGCCCTCGGCGTCGTCATCAGCAACGAGGGTACCGATACGCTGCGCAACATCGAGCGTCTGCAGTTCTCCGACCAGGCCGTCGTCCTGACGGCCGGCCTCAACGCCGGGCCGGTGGGCTTGTTGACCATCCTCGACGCGGGAACCAACGCCGCGGACAACACGCCGGCGGTAAACCAGTTGCTGAGGGCATCGGCGGCGGGCGTTACCGACGCGAATAATCCGGGTGCGATCACCAACGGGCCGGTCGCCTTCACGTGGCAGGTCGAAACGATCGCCGGCTCGGGTCACTTCGACGACATCATTACGGCCAACGGCAGTCACGCCACCGGCGCGACCTTCCGGGTAACCCCGGACCTCAATGGCCTGGCATTGCGCGTCAGGGCGATCTATCAGGACGCCAACGGCGTGCTGGAGAATGTGTCCTCCGCCTCGACCGCGGCCGTCGCCGGCGTCGTCGCCGCGCCGCCCGCCCCCTTGCCGCCGGCGGTGGATCCGACCGAAAACGTCGCCACCGATGGAATTCATCTGATCAGGTCCGACCTGCAGTTCATTCTCGACCAGATTGTCATCGGCGAAAGGAATGCGGCGGGCGAAAGCCTTGCCTCGCTGATCCCGAATTCCCGCTTGCCCTGGGGCGTGCGGACGGTTGACGGATCGTTCAACAACCTGGTCCCTGGCCAGAGCGAATTCGGCGCCGCCGACAACAATTTCCCGCTCCTGCTGGATCAGGTGTTCCGCAACGAAGGCGACGACGCATTCGGTCCCGTCACCAACAACGACTATGCCAAGGTCAACGCCACCGGCACCGCGACTGTCAGCGTCGCCGACGCCGACCCGCGCATTATTTCGAACTTGATCGTCGATCAAACCGTCAATAACCCGGTGGCGTACGAGACCGCTTACGATGCCGGCGTGGATGGTGCTTTCGCGTACGCCGCTACCGCTGGCCAGGATGGCCTTCTCGGCACCGCTGACGACGGCTTGGGCGCCGATGGCGCTTTCGGCGGCGTTGGCGTCAATGCCGACACCGACGATGTCTTGAAGGATGGCGCGTCCATCGTCAACGGCTTTCGCGCGAATGGAACGCCGTTCCAGACCTTCCAATTTCACAACACGGCGCCGGACGAGGGCCTGTCGGCTCCGTTCAACTCGTGGTTCACGTTCTTCGGCCAGTTCTTCGATCACGGCCTCGACCTGGTCAACAAGGGCGGCAACGGCACGGTGTTCATTCCGCTGATGGCGGACGATCCCCTGTTCGTCGCCGGCAGCCCGACCAACTTCATGGTGCTGACGCGGGCCACCAACACCGCGATCCATCCCGGCCTGGACGGCCAGCTCGGCACCGCAGACGACGTCCACTTCCAGAACAACCAGACGACTCCGTTCGTCGACCAGAACCAGACCTACACCTCGCATCCGTCGCACCAGGTGTTCCTGCGCGAATACGCGCTGGTCGGCGGCCGGCCGGTCGCCACCGGCAACCTGCTCGAGGGCGCCAATGGCGGAATCGCGACGTGGGCCGAGGTCAAGGCGCAGGCGCAGGCCATGCTGGGCATCGCGCTCGACGACCAGGACGTGCTGAACCTGCCCCTGCTGGCGACCGACGCCTACGGCAAGTTCATTCCCAACCTGGCAACCGGCTTCGCCCAGATCACCACCCTGGGCGGCCTGCAGTCCGGCACGCCGGGCGCCCCGGTTAACGCCACCTTGGCGATCCGCACCAACCACGCTTTCCTCGACGACATCGCCCACACCGCCAACCCGACCGGCAAGGTCGCCGATGCCGCCGATTCGGTGATCGGCCTCGCCGCCGGCGCCAATCCCAACACCACCTACGACAACGAACTGCTGGACGCCCACTTCGCCACCGGCGACGGCCGCGGCAACGAGAACATCGGCCTCACCTCGGTTCACTTCGTCTTCCACGCCGAGCACAACCGGCTGGTCCAGCACACCAAGGACGTGGTCCTGGCCACCAACGACCCGGCCTTCATCCAGCAGTGGCTGGTGCCCGGCGCCACCCAGGGGAACGGCATCCAGGACAACGAATGGAACGGCGAGCGCCTGTTCCAGGCGGCGCGCTTCGCCACCGAGATGCAGTACCAGCACCTGGTGTTCGAGGAATTCGGGCGCAAGGTCTCGCCGATGATCGACGTCTTCCTGCCCGAAGGGCAAGGGTACGACAGCGGGATCAACCCGGCGATCGTGGCCGAGTTCGCGCACGTCGTCTATCGCTTCGGCCACTCGATGCTGACCGAGACGGTCGACCGCTTGGATGCGAACTTCAACGCCAGCCCCATCGGCCTGATCCAGGCCTTCCTCAACCCGCTCGAATTCGTCGCCAGCGGCGCGACTCCGGCCGAGGCGGCCGGCGCCATCATCCGCGGCTTGACCCGGCAGGTGGGCAACGAGATCGACGAGTTCGTCACCGAAGCGCTGCGCAACAACCTGGTGGGCCTGCCGCTCGATCTGCCGGCCATCAACATGGCGCGCGGCCGCGACACCGGCGTACCCTCGTTCAACGCGGCGCGGGCCGAGTTCTACGCCATGACCGGCGACTCCCAGCTCAAGCCCTATACGAGCTGGATCGACCTGGCGGCGCACCTGCGGCATGAAGGATCGATCATCAACTTCATCGCCGCCTACGGCACGCACGCGAGCATCACCGGCGCCACCACGACCGCCGACAAGCGCGCGGCGGCCATGGACCTGGTGTTCGGCACGGTGGGCGAGACGCCTGCACAATTCGCCGACCGCATGGCCTTCCTGAACGGCCCCGCGGCGACCACCGGCGTCGACTTGATCGACCTGTGGGTCGGCGGCCTGGCCGAGAAGCAGATGCCCTTCGGCGGCCTCTTGGGCTCGACCTTCAACTTCGTCTTCGAGAACCAGATGGAGAAGTTGCAGGACGGCGACCGCTTCTACTACCTGGAGCGCACCGCGGGCCTGAACTTCGTCACCGAGCTGGAGGGCAACACGTTCGCCAAAATCATCATGGCGAACACCGACGCCACTCATTTGCCCGGCAACGTCTTCACCGCCGCCGGCCTCATCCTCGAGGTGGACCAGACGAAGCAGTTCAACGAAGGCCTTGGCAACGCGGACCCGCTTGGCGGCAGCGTCCTCAATCCGCTGGTATTCCGCAGCGCCAACTTCCTGGAGTACACCGGCGGCGACCACGTCGTCATGGGCGGCACCGCCGGCAACGACACCATCATCGCCAGCATCGGCGACGACACGCTCTACGGCGACGCCGGCAACGACCGGGTGGAGGGCGGCGCCGGCAACGACTTGATCCAAGGCGGCGCCGGCGACGATATCCTCACCGACAACGGCGGCGACGACATCCTTCAGGGCGGGGACGGCAACGACGCGATGCACGGCGGCAATGGCATCAACCTGCTTATCGGCGGCTTCGGCGACGACTTCATCATCACCGGCGAGGACGAGGCGGAGAGCTTCGGCGGCCCGGGCAACGACTTCATCTTCGGCAACAAGGCGAATGAAGCGGTGTTCGGCAACGAAGGCGACGACTGGATCGAGATCGGCGCCGCCGACGGCAGCGCCGGCGACAACTTCGACGTCCAGGGACGCGACTTGATCCGCGGCAACGACGTCTTCTTCGGCGACGAAATCACCGACCGCATGGACGGCGAGGGCGGCGACGACATCATGCTCGGCAATGGCGGCATCGAAGACCGCTACGTGGGCATGTCCGGTTTCGACTGGGCGTCCTTCGCGGGCGAAACCTCGGCGGTCACGGCCGACCTGCGCCTGCGCGCCTTCGTCGAGTTGCCGGTGACGCCGGGTCCGGCGGCGCTCTTGGCCCGTTTCGAATCGGTGGAAGGTCTGTCCGGTTCGGCGTTCGACGACATCCTGCGGGGCAGCGATAGCTCCGCGGCCCTGATCGCCACCTCCGGCGCCTACGGCAGCGTGCTGACCAACATCGGCCTCATCACCGGCTTGGCGGCCTTGTTCCCCGTCGTCCCCACCTCGTTCGCGGGTGAAATCATCCTCGGCGGCGGCGGCGACGACATCATCGAGGGCGGCTGGGGCGATGAAATCATCGACGGCGACAAGTGGCTCAACGTGCGCCTCGCCGGGCTTGACAACGAAGGGAATCCGTTCAGCGGCGACAGGATGACGGACATTCAGGCGCGCGTGTTCGCCGGCGAGATCAATCCCGGCAACATCAACATCGTGCGCGAGATCCTGACCGCGGCCGGACCGAGCTTCGATACCGCCATGTTCTCGGGCGACTTCCGCGACTACACGTTCTATGTCAATGGCGTCGAGCAAGCTAACGCCACACCGTTCACGACCGTCGCCGGCGACGTCGTCACCGCCGTCCACGATGGTGGTGTTCCTGGCGGTGTTGTCGGGAACGACGGAACCGATATCCTGCGCGGCATCGAGCGGTTGCAGTTCGTGGACCAGGCGGTCGTGCTCAACGGCACGAACGCCACGCCCGTGGGCTTGCTGACCGTCAACGACACGTCTCCGGCCGAGAACCAGTTGCTGACGGTATCGATCGCCAGCGTGACCGACGCGAACAACCCTGGCGGCACGATCACCGGCCCTGTCGCCTACACTTGGCAGGTCGAAGCCACCTCCGGCAGCTTCATCGACATCTTGGTCCTCGACGGGGAAAACCTGCAGCCCGCGAGCGGCCTGACCTTCACGCCCGACGACGAACAGGTCGGCTTGGCGCTGCGCGTCAAGGCCGTCTACAAGGACATCAATGGCGTGCTGGAGACCGTGTTCTCCGCGCCGACGGACCCGGTCGCCAACGTCAACGACGCACCGGTGGGCGCGGTCGTGATCAACGACGCGACTCCGACGGAGACGCAGGCGCTGGTCGCGATCAACCAGTTCACCGATGCCGACAACATCATCGCTCTGGCCGGCGGCGCGTTCCAGCCTGTCTTCAGCTACCAGTGGCAGCAGTCGGCGGTCGGCGGCGGGGCGGCGTTCGCCAACATCGCCGGCGCGACGAACGCGACGTTCACGCCCGCCCAGGCCCAGGTCAACCGCTTCCTGCGAGTGGTGGTGACCTATGTCGACGGCGGCGGCACGACGGAGAACAGGACCTCGGCGCCCACCATCGTCACCGGCGACTTCGTCGCCGGTGCCGCGGGCACCATCAACGGCACCGCGGGACAGGACATCCTCAACGGCGACGGCGGCGTCAACACCATCAACGGGCTCGGCGAGGACGACATCCTCAACGGCGCCGGCGGCGTCGATACCATCAACGGCGGAACGGGCAACGACACCATCAACGGCGGCGCCGGCGACGACACGATCAACGGCGACGCCGGCAATGACACGATCATCTACGCCATCGGCGGCGGCGCGGATGCCGTCAACGGCGGCGCCGACATCGACACCCTGGCCGTCACCGGCACGGCCGGCAACGACACGCTCGACGTCCTCTTCAACGGCACGTCGATCACCACCCTCGAAGGCGGAACGGTGGCCAACGTCGAAGCGTTGACCGCCGATCTGGGCGCCGGCGTCGACCGGCTCTCCTACGCCGGAACCTTGGCGGCCAACGGCGTCACCGTCAACCTGGCGGCCGGAACCGCTTCGGGCAACTTCACCTCGCTGCTCAACATCGAGAACTCCCGCGGCGGCAACGGCAACGACACGCTGATCGGCAACGACCTCGCCAACGACATGGAAGGCCAGGCCGGCAACGACACCCTGACCGGCAATGGCGGCGCCGACGTGCTGGACGGCGAGGACGGCAACGACACGTTCATCGCCACCGTCAACGACGGCACTGGCGATATCTACACCGGCGGCGCCAACACCGACACCTACGACATGTCGGGCACGTTCGCGGGGGCCACGGTCACGGCGACTTCCGCGACCAGCGCCCAGACCGGCACCGACACGCTGGCCAGCATCGAAATCTACATCGGCAGCCAGCTCAACGACACGATGAGCGGCGACGGCGACGCCGAAACCCTCAACGGCCATAGCGGCGACGACACGCTGGCCGGCCTCGGCGGCGCCGACATCTTGATCGGCGGAGTGGGCACCGATACGGCGACCTACGCGGCTTCAGCCGCCGCCGTCACGGTCAATCTCGGGACCAACACCGGCGCGGGCGGCGATGCGGCGGGCGATACGTTCAACGGCATCGAAAACCTGATCGGCTCGGGCCTCAACGACAACCTCACGGGCAACGCGGCAGCCAACGTCCTCGACGGCGCGGGCGGCAACGACACCCTCAACGTCACCATCGGCGGCGGCGCGGACACGATCATTGGCGGCGCCGGCACCGATACCTTCAACATCGCCGGCACGGCGGGCAACGACACGCTCGACGTCATCTTCAACGGCGCGTTGATCACGAACTTCGAGGGCGGGACGGTCACGGGCATCGAAGTGGTCGCCACCAACCTGGCGGGCGGCACCGATACGCTGTCCTACGCCGGCACCACGGCGGCGGTCACGGTGAACCTGGGCACCAACAACGCCTCGGGCTTCTCCGCGAACCAGGCCATCGGCATCGAGAACGTCGTCGGCGGCAGCGCAGGCGACAGCCTGACCGGCAGCGCGCTGGGCAATTTCTTCACCGGCGGCGCGGGCAACGACACGCTCATCGGCCTGGCCGGTGTCGATACCGCTGTGTTCTCCGGCAACATCCTCGATTACACGATCAGCGTGGTCAACGGCAACGGCACCGTGACCGACAACAACCTCCTCGACGGCAACGACGGGACCGATACGCTGTCGTCCATCGAAAACCTGCAGTTCGGCGTTGGCGGGCCGATCTTTGTCGGCAACCCGCCGCCGGTAGGCACGTTCACTATCAACGACACGACCCCGGCGGAAGACCAGGTGCTGACCGCGTCGACCGCCGGCATCACCGACGCCAGCAATATCACCCTGGCCAATCTGACCGGCGCCGTCACCGGGCCCTTCACCTTCCAATGGCAGCAGGCGAACAACACCGGCGTGGGCGGCGGAGGGGCCGGCTTCACCAACATCGCCGGCGCGACGGCCGCGAGCTTCGCGCCCGGCGACGCCCAGGTCAATCG
>CAZIVY010000053.1:0-14500 GCA_964542505.1 uncultured Rhodospirillaceae bacterium | reverse complement strand
GGGCCCCTCGCGAGGGGCCCTTCGTGCTTTCCGGCGTCGTTGTGTGGGTGGTTATGAGGGGCTGATCTCGCCGGTCTCTGGGTCGACGGCGGTCTCGTGAGCAGCCTCGCCGGTGTTGCGGCGTTTGCGCCCCTTGGACTGATATTGCTCCGCCGTTGACAGTGGCTGATGGCGCAACCATTGTGGGCGGTTGCTGCGAGGTCGGGCCGGCGCACGTCGCCAAACTGCGAGACGATCTTGTTTCCAGCGGATTTGGGATCACGGGGTTGGAGCCGGCGCGGACAAGCCTTGCATCTTCCGCCCGGGTCGCTTCGGGCGCCGGCAAGCCGTCGAGCGCGAGGGACAAGACGCGCCTTGGTCGCCGTATATAATTCTTGGCGGCGCCGGCATTGAAGCGGGGCGCCCGATCAAAATGTCGGGTGATCCCGAAACGATCGGCGCGAGTATGCCCGGATCAAGCCGGGCCGCGCGTGGAAAGATAGCCGTCGAGGGTTACTAGGAGGGACGCGGTGACGAAGGACGCAGACGACGTTGCGCTTCTGTCGGAGATCGAACGCCGCGTGCTTTGGCTCGCGTCGTGGATGATCCACAACGCGAACCATGTCCGCGAACCTGGCGAGATCAAGGTCGGCGGGCACCAAGCGTCGTCCGCGTCGCTATGCACCATAATGACGGTACTCTATTTTTCGGTGCTGCGGCCGCAGGATCGTATCGCCGTCAAACCGCATGCCTCGCCAGTTTTTCACGCAATCCAGTATCTGGCTGGCAACCAAACGCTCGAAAAGATCGCGAATTTTCGCGGATTTCAAGGCGCGCAGAGCTATCCCTCGCGCACGAAGGACGTCGACGATGTCGATTTTTCGACCGGGTCTGTCGGGCTCGGTGTCGCTCAAACGCTCTTCTCGAGTCTGGCGCAGGATTATGTCCGCGCCCACGGCTGGATGCGCGAGCGTCCGGAAGGGCGCATGGTCGCTCTCGTGGGTGACGCCGAGATGGACGAGGGAAACATCTACGAAGCGCTGATCGAGGGCTGGAAGCACGGGCTCCGCAATTGCTGGTGGGTCATCGATTACAACCGCCAATCGCTCGACGCCGTGGTGCGCGAGGGGCTGTGGCAAAAGTTCGAGCAGATGTTCGCCGGGTTCGGCTGGGAAGTCGTCATCCTCAAGCACGGCAGCCTCCAGCGGGCCGCGTTCGCGGAACCGGGCGGCGAGACATTGCGGCGGTGGATCGATGACTGCCCCAACCAGCTTTACTCGGCGCTGACCTTTCAGGGCGGGGCCGCGTGGCGCAAGCGGCTGCTCGAATCGATCGGCGACAGCGGGCCGGTGACGGCGTTGATCGAGCGGCGCTCGGACGACGAACTGGCCGCGCTCATGTCGAATCTTGGTGGGCACGATGTCCCGACCTTGCTTGAAGCGTTTTCGGCTGCCGAGCGCGTAGATCGTCCGATCCTCTTCATCTGCTACACGATAAAGGGCTTCGGGCTTCCTCTCGCGGGCCACAAGGACAACCACGCGGGCCTGATGTCGCCGCCCCAGATGGACGCTTGGCGCGAGAAAATGCGCGTGCGTCCGGGGCATGAATGGGACAGGTGGGAAGGCGCCGGCCTCGATTCCGCCCAACTGCAGGCGCGCGTCGATTCGGCGCGTTTCTTCGCGGAAGGCCGGCGGCGGTTGTCAGCCGCAAACGTCGCTGTCCCCATGACACTGCTCGCCGGCATGGCGCCGGGCAAGGAGATATCGACGCAGTCGGGCTTCGGCCAAATCCTGAGCGAGGTCGCGCGCGAGAATTCCCCGCTCGCCGAGCGCATCGTGACGGTGTCGCCCGACGTGACCATCTCGACCAATCTGGGTCCGTGGGTCAACCGGCGCGGACTTTTCGCCCGCGAAACCTTGGCCGACACCTTCAAGGCCGAGCGCATACCATCGACCTACAAGTGGGAATTCTCGCCGAAGGGGCAGCATTTTGAGCTTGGCATCGCCGAGTCGAATTTGATGATCATGCTGTCGGCGCTCGGGCTTTCCCATTCGATCAATGGCGAGCGCCTGCTCCCGATCGGCACGGTCTATGATCCATTCATCTACCGCGCCGCGGATCAGCTCAACTACGCCTGCTATCAAGATGCCCGTTTCATCCTCGTGGCGACGCCTTCGGGCGTGACGCTCGCGCCGGAAGGCGGCGCTCACCAGTCAATCGGCACGCAACTTGTCGGCATCGCCCAGGATGGGCTCTGCGCCTTCGAACCGGCCTTTGTCGACGAGCTCGCGGCGATCTTGCGCTTCGCGTTCGACTATTTGCAACGCTCCGGCGATGGCGATCCCGACGACGCGACGTGGCTGCGCGACAAAACGGGCGGATCGGTCTATCTGCGGCTATCGACCCGTCCCCTCGAACAGCCGCCGAGGACAATGACGGCCCAGTTGGAGCGCGACATCGTATACGGCGCCTATTGGATGCGTCCGCCCGGGCCCAATACCTCGATCGCGATCGTCTATCAGGGCGCTGTGGCGCCGGAAGCCATCGCGGCGACGGGTTTGCTGGCCGAGGACCGGCGCGACGTCGCGTTGCTTGCCGTTACGTCCGCCGATCGCTTGAATGCCGGGCATCTCGCGGCCGAGCGCGTCCGCCAGCGCGGCAATCCGCGCGCCACGAGCCATGTTGAGCGGCTGCTCGGGATGCTGGAACGCGACTGCGGAATTGTCACGGTCACCGACGGGCACCCGCTGACGCTTGCGTGGATCGGCGGCGTATTCGGGCACCGGACCAAATCGCTGGGTGTCGAGCATTTTGGGCAGACCGGCACCATTCCCGAACTGTACAATCACTTTGGCATCGACACGAATGCCATTATCCATGCCGCTCAAGCGGTCAGTCCTGGCCGTACCGTGCGCTACCTGAAGGCGCTTGCTTGAGTGCGGGAGCGACCATATTCCGAGGCGCGGGCTCCTCACGCGCGGTCACCCTTCCCGGCCGACCACGGCCAAAAGGAAGGGACACTGACACGCAGCGTCAGAGGGGGTCAGGATTGGACGCGAAAACCACCCCTCAGGGGGTCACTATTGCGCGCGAATTTACAGCCGATTTGACTGGATCAGCGGCCAGGTGGGCGTGCCGGGCCGTCCGTCGCCTGGACCTACGTGTGCCCGAGCAGCTTGCCGATCATCGGCAGGCTCTCACCGAGGGCCACGGCGCCCGTTGGAAGCACTGTGGAAGCAAGAGGGCGCGAGTCGCGGCGTGGGCCGGCTAAATACAGGGTGGGGACCTCTGCCGAGGAAGTCAACTAACACATTGAAAACACGAAGAAAAACGCAATTCCGCGAAATCGCGCGAAGTCCGCCCGCTTCCACTCATAACCTGAAGGTCGGAGGTTCAAGCCCTCGCCTCACAACCGTGCCTCGGCGAGCTGCAAATAACGCTGGTAGCGGGTCCCCGCAACCATCGAGAACCGCACTCCCGTGCTGGGAGTGCGGTTTTTTTTCTTGTTTTCGGCCAGAGCCATGATCTCGGCGATTTCGCCGTAGAGTTCCGCCTTCACCTCGCCGCGATTGTCGCCGGGATAGAGCACGATCTTTTCGATGAGCGCCCGAAGCGCCTCGGCCGCTTCTGGTCTCGTTTCGGGCCGGTTCAACTCCGCCTCCAGCATTGCGACCTTGTCACGATACACTTCGGCAAGGCGCGGATGCAGTCGCGGCACTGGCTTCGGCGGTTGCGTCCGATTCAGTTCGTCTCTTCGGCGCTCGAGTTCGAGCAGGCGGTCTTTGGTGGCGGGCGTATACACGCCGTCCTCGATCGCCCTAAGGACCGCTTCGATCTTCCGCTCCGTGTTCGCAAGTTCACGGCAGCTCGCCGCCCATTGCCCCTCCGCTTCGGCGTTGAGCCGGTTCACCTCGGCGATGAACTCCTCGATGAAGGTCTTCACCAAGTCCGGCGCAAGCAGCCGGTCGCGAAGCCCATCAAGAACACGGCCTTCAATGACCTGTCGGGGGATCGTCCGCGTATTTCTGCACGTTCCCCGGTTGACGTGGTTCGCGCAGCCGTAGCGATCGAGATTGCGGAGCGTGTAACCGCCACCGCACACGCCGCACTTCAGCAGCCCCGAAAACAGATACTTCTGCCGATGCGCTCCATTCAAGGCGTTCCCCTCCGCGACCGCCATGATGTGAAATCGCGTCCAACGGTGACCCCATCATCGTGTGGCGCTAAGTAATTGATAGAACTATTGGATCGAGTGTCGGGGAGGGGTCACGGTCGGGCGCGAAACGCGACCCCAACGGATGCAGTTATTTCCCAATGAATGCAACGCATTCTATGGCTTCATGGGAGGGGTCACAATTGCACGCGATTTCACAGCCTGACGCCGCGTCCGTCGTGGGTTTGAGCCGCCACGAAGTCATAGCTCCAGACATGGCCGCGGCGCTCCGGTCGGAGCCGAATGCACGAGCCATCATTCAGCCAGAGCCGTCCCCGTGACGGGTACACAGAAGTGGACCGGGGATGAAATACGGCGCTTTCGCGCTTTCCCATTGCCTCAGGCGGACCTATCCTTCCGCCACGATGGCCGGATCGACCGGCCATCTGGGGAATGTCGGGCAAAAGGTCTCAGTCAAGTGGATATCAATGCTCGCCCCCCTGCGGATCTCGATGTGTCGAGCATAACAAAGCGCTACGGCGACCATACGGCAGTCGACCGGGTGAGCTTCAAGGTCGAGCCGGGCAGCTTCCTGACGATGCTCGGCCCGAGTGGATCGGGCAAAACGACGATCCTCAAGATGATCGCCGGCTTCGAGCCCTTCGATCAGGGGTCCATCAAGGTCTCTGGCCAGGAGATCAAGGGCGTTGCGCCCTACAAACGTGATGTCGGCTTCGTCTTTCAGCAATACGCGCTTTTTCCGCACCTGAGTGTTCGCGACAACATCGCCTACCCGCTTCGAATGCGCGGCTTATCGTCCAGCGCCGCAGCAGCCGCCGTAGCTGACGCAACAAGCTTGATGAAGTTGGGCGATTTGCTGGATCGCAAGCCGGACACACTGTCCGGCGGTCAGCAGCAGCGCGTGGCCTTGGCGCGGGCCATCGTCTTCCGCCCGCCGGTCCTGCTGATGGACGAGCCAATGGCGGCGCTCGACAAGCGCCTGCGCGAGGAGATGCAGATCGAGATCCGAAACCTCCAGCACCGGCTCGGTATCACGACCATCGCCGTCACGCACGACCAGACCGAGGCGCTGGTGATGTCGGATCAGATCCTCGTGCTCTCGGGTGGACGCGTCGAACAGGTCGGGACGCCGAGCGAGGTCTATCACGAGCCCAAGACCCTTTTCGTTACGCAGTTCCTCGGAGAATCAAACGTGATCGACGGCCGGGCTGGCACCGACCAGACACGGACCTGGATCACGCCGGATCCTCCGCAGGCACCTCTTTTCGCGCGTGCCGCACCAGACATCGCATTGGGCAGCGCGGTGCATTACGTTGTCCGGCCCGAATGCATCAACTGGGGTGGGGCCGCCGACGCTGATTGCACGACCAGCGGCATCATAAAGGACGCAGTTTTTGCGGGCGATGTGCTTCGGCTTCTGGTCGAGACGCCGTATGGCGACCTAACGGTCAAGAGGCTCTTCCGCCTCTCCGACAGGGTGCCGGATATCGGTTCCAAAATCAACCTGTGGTGGCGTTCGACGGACGCCGTGCTCGTGCCGAAAAAGGGGAGTGGATAGAGATGAGCAAGCTCATATACGACAAGCAAGGTCATATCGTGGTTCTGACCATCAATCGTCCTCAGGCGATGAATGCCTACGACGCCGAGACGATCAAGGAGATGGGCGAACGCTTTCTTGAGTTCGACGCCGACGGGTCGCTGCGTGTCGCCATCCTGACCGGAGCCGGAACCAAATCGTTCTGCGCCGGCGCCGATCTCAAATCTCTCCATGGCCACGACTTTGCAGGCGGCATCGCCGAACTTTGGGACGACGATCGAACGTGGCGTCTCGGCCAGCGCGTAAAGCCGCGCAAGCCCGTGATCGCAGCGGTGAACGGCTACTGCCTGGCCGGCGGGCTGGAGCTTGCTCTGGCCTGCGATCTAAGAATCGCCTCGACGAACGCATCATTCGGCTGTCCAGAGATTCGCAATGCGATCCTGCACGGCTACGGCGCGATGCGGCTGGTGCAGATGATTCCTTTCGCCGTAGCCATGGACATGCTGCTCACCGGCATGCGGCTCGAAGCCCGGCGCGCCTACGATGTCGGCCTGGTCAGCGCGCTCGTTTCGCCAGACGAGCTGATGGGCAAGGCGATCGCGCTCGCGGAGACGGTCGCCGCAAACGCACCGTTGTCCGTCAAGGTCACCAAGGAACTCGCATGGCGAGGCCTTCATGACCATCCGGAGGACTTCATGAGGTATGTCGCCGCGACGCTGGCCCTACTTCACAGCTCAGAGGATTCGAAGGAGGGACCCAAGGCCTTCGCCGAGAAGCGTCCGCCAGCTTACAAAGGTCGCTGACGATGAGCGCGTCCTCCGAGGCCCTTTCCGCACTGCTCTATCCCCGCAGCATTGCCGTGATCGGCGCGAGCTCGGAAGCCCGCAAGGCCGGCGGACGGCGGTGGCTGACCACCATCCAGCAGGGCTTCACCGGCAAGATCATCCCGATCTCCAAAACGCAGTCCGAGCTTCATGGCATTCGCACTGTGAGTGACTTCAGCCTTGTCGACGATCCGGTCGATCTTGCAGTGATACTGGTCCCAACACCGGCAGTGCTGAAGATAATCGAGCAGTGTGCCCACAAGAAAGTGAAGTCCGTCGCGGTTATTTCCGCCGGCTTCGGTGAGACGGGCGAACAGGGCCGCAGGGTCGAAGCTCAGATGACCGCGCTCCTGCGGGCCAGCGGCACACGGATGCTCGGACCGAACAGCGCCGGGATCTTCAGCGCCGGAGGCAACGTCAATTGCCTGGGGTGGAAGGTGCCGAGTGGGGGCATCGCGCTGATTACGCAGAGCGGCAACATGGCCGTCACGTTCACGCAGTATGCCCGCAGTAAGTCGGTTGGATTCTCGAGCATCCTCGCTCTCGGCAACTCGGCAGATCTCCGCCTGTCCGAGCTAGTCGAGCTGCAGCTGGGCGATTCGAGGACCAAGGTCATCCTCATCTATTGTGAAGGCTTCGCTCCTGGAGATGGGCGCCGTCTGGTCGAGGTCGTCGGTCGCGCCTCGCGACGCTTGCCGATAGTAATCCTGAAGGCGGGTGTCTCCGAGGCAGGCCGGGTCGCTGCCAAGTCCCATACCGGCTCGCTCGCGGGGGAGGATGCCGTCGTTTCCGCGGCGCTCGAGTCCGCCGGAATCTTCCGTGCCGGGGAGACCGAGGAGGCCTTCGATCTGGCCATCGCCCTGTCCTCACAGTCCGCTATGCCCGGCTCTCGCATCGCCGTGATTTCGGACGGCGGCGGCCACGCGACGGTCGTTGCCGACTGTGCGGGACGTAATGGCCTCGAGCTCGCTTCCCTCTCCGAAGCCACCAAAGTCAAGCTCCGGCAGATCCTGCCCGACCGCGCTGCGGTCGAGAACCCAATCGACTTCGCTGGCTTTGCGGAATCTGATCCAGACTCGACCGCGAAAGTCCTGCGAATCTGCCTGCGCGACCCGAACGTCGACGGCCTGATTTTCGCTGGGCATTTCGGCGGATACCACCTGATGACGACCGACCAGAGCACGATAACGCGGATCTGCCGGATCGAAACTGAGGCTGCAGCCGACATGGTCGCCGCCATCAAAGAGATCGGCAAGCCATTCATCCTCCATACCGACCACGGCGAGCGCGACCTCGACACTCTCACGGCCCTGCGCAAGGCGGAAATTCCAATTTTCGCCAATCTCGAAGCTTCCGCGAAGGGGATGGCCGCGCTGCATAGGCTGGCCCGATTCGCGTCGCTTCCCCCACTTCCCAGCGGCACAGCCGACGGAGCTGCCGCAGTGACCTCAATCAGTGAATTCCGCGCCCTCTTGGAAAGCGACGGCCGGCGCCTCTTGGCGGGACATGGCATCCGCATACCCCCGTGGCATGACTGCGCAACGACGGCCGAAGCGGTTTCGGCCGCCGAGCAGCTCGGCTTTCCGGTCGCCATGAAGCTCTTGTCAGCCAAGCTCATTCATAAGTCTGACAAAGGGGGCGTCGTCCTCAGTCTGCAGTCCGGCGCGGACGTAAAGCGGGCTACGGGTGAGCTCCTGAAGCTCGCCGCGTCACTCGGCGAGCAACAGCCGCGGTTTCTGGTGGCCGGAATGATCGCCAACGGTACTGAAGTGATCGTCGGCGCCAAGCGTGACCCGCATTTCGGCCCCGTCGTCCTGTTCGGCACGGGCGGCGTGATCGTCGAAGCCGTCAAGGACGTCACGATGACGCTCGCGCCGACGACGACCGAGTGCGCCGCGGCATTGATCGCCGCGACTGTGGCCGGCCGCCTCCTCGCTGGCCATCGGGGACGGGCCGCCAGCGATACGTCAAGCCTCGCAACGCTGATTGTGCAAGTCTCTCAGCTCATGGTGAAAGACCCGCGCGTGCAGGAGATCGACCTCAATCCGGTTATCGTCAATGCGATCGGCGCGCACATCGCCGATGTCAGAGTGGTGAGTGACTGAGATGGCTTCGCGGTCGTCAAGCACGGCAATGTTGTTCGCTGCTCCGGGCGCCCTGCTGGCTGTCGTATTTGTGCTGCCATTGATCGTCGCGGTCGGCGCGAGTTTCGAATGGCCATTGTTCACGCTCAAGCACTACCAGAGAATTGGTCAGGTTCCCGTCTACCAGGCCGTATTCCTGAAGACTTTGCGCGTGGCTGCCACGACGACTGTCATTTGCCTGCTGCTGGCCTACCCGACCGCCATGTGGATCGCACGGCTCAGCCCGCAGGCTCGCAATCTGGCGGTGTTGATCATCACAATCCCATTCATGCTGTCCGTGCTGGTCCGCAACTACGTCTGGATGGTCCTGCTGCAGGATACAGGCCTCATCAACAAGTTGCTCTTGGCAAGCGGGCTGGCAAGCGCCCCCATCCGCCTGATGTACAACGAATTCGGAGTCGTTCTGGCGATGGTAAACATGCTCGTCCCCTATGTGCTGTTTCCAGTGCTGAGCGCGCTTCTGGCCATTCCGAAGGACGTAACCCTCGCCTCGAGCAGCCTCGGGGCAGGACCAGTGCGAACCTTTATCCACGTGACAGTGCCGCTGACGGCCCCGGGGACTGCCGCCGGCTGCCTGCTCGCGTTCATAGTTGCGCTCGGCTTCTACGTCACGCCCGCGATGCTCGGCGGGGCGAAGGATATGATGGTTTCCAATTTGATCGCTTTCAACGTGCGTGAGGTGCTCAATTGGCCAATGGCGTTCGCGCTGGCGACGACACTGCTCGGGACCACGCTCGTGCTGTACTTCATCTACGCGATCCTGGTACCACCCGCCACGACTCTGAAGGCGACGTGACATGAAAATGGCTAATCGGCTTCTGAAGTGTTTTGCGATCGGAGTGATCGGCTTCCTCTTCCTGCCGGTCTTGATTGTCGTTCCGATGTCATTCAACGATGCAATGGTGTTTGAGTTCATTCCATCGAAGCCAGGCATCGCCCAGTATGTGCGGCTTTTCTCGAGCGCCGAATGGATCGACGTATTCCTGCGGTCGTTGAGGATCGCGGCGATTGTCATGATCCTCGCCACGATGTTCGGCGCTCTCGCCGCCATCGCAATCACCCGGCTGCCTCATCGCCATCGCCCGGCAGTCGAAGCCGTTTTCCTCGCGCCGCTGGTCGTGCCGTCCATTGTGACCGCAGTCGCGTCCTACTTCTTCTTCTCCGCAATGGGACTGATCGGCTCAACGTCAGCGGTCGTATTAGCCCATACGGTCCTGGCGCTCCCGTTCGCCATCGTCTTGATCCGCAGTCGGCTCGAGACACTCGATCCCGATCTGGTACTCGCATCCTACGCCCAAGGTGCCGGACCGGTTCGCACGTTCGTTCTGATCGTCCTGCCCCAGGTGGCAACCACGGTGGTGGCGTCTGCGACAATTGCGTTCCACGTCTCCTTCGACGAAGTCGTCCTGTCTCTGTTCTTGACCGGGGCCCGGACGAAGACGCTTCCAGTTAAACTTTGGGACGCCATCCAGTTCGAGATCAGCCCAATACTTCCAGCGATCTCGACCGTCGTCATCTCGATTCCGGTTCTCTTGCTGCTCGTTGCCCACGCGGCGGGCAGCGCTCAACGTGCGGGAGGGAAGACGTGACACTTGTCGTCGAACGCGATGGGAATGTGATCACGGCGCGGCTCGCCGCACCGGACCGATTGAATGCCCTTTCTTCAATGATGTACGAAAAGCTCGTGCAGTTGCTCGACGAGATCGATTCTGACCTTGATATCCGCTGCCTCGTGTTGACGGGAACCGGCCGCGCTTTTTGCGCAGGCGCCGATCTGAAAGAACGCGGTGCTCTGAACGCCGCCGGACGTTGGCGCTACGTCGATCGGCTGAACAAGGCCTTCGATCGTCTTGATCGCACGCCGATCCCGGTCATCGCATCCGTCAACGGACTTGCTCTTGGCGGCGGCATCGAGCTGATGACGGCAAGTGACGTCCGCTATGCCGTGTCGACGGCCACGTTCGGCTTACCCGAGGTGCGCCTTGGCATCATCCCGGGCGGATCAATCATCCGCCTCGCTCGCCTTGGGCTGAACCAGGCGGTAAGTCGTCTTGCATTCACCGGCACCCCTGTCGATGCCCCCACGGCCGAGCGTCTAGGCCTTGTCGACCGCGTTTTCGAGACGCCCGACGAGCTGCGCAATGCCACGATGGAGCTGGCGCACCAGATCGCCGCCAATGCTCCGCTTGCAGTGAGGGCCGCCAAGAAGCTACTGTACGGCAGCATGGCAGCGTATACGGCGACGAGCTTTCAGCTCGCCATGGATCTGCGGGCTCCCCTCGAAAACACGGAGGACAGCGTCGAGGGCCTTCGTGCGTTCAAGGAACGCCGCGTACCGGCCTTCAAGGGCAGGTAGGGCCGTTCGAACAGTGACCGCAATGAGCATCTGGCCGATCCGATCCATGCTCTTCATTCCTGGTCACAAGCTGGACTGGGTGCGGACCGTGCATCGGTTCTCCCCCGATGCCGTCGTGCTCGACCTCGAGGACGCCGTGCCGCACAGCCTCAAGTCCGCTGCGCGGGACACCATCTGCGAGGCGATCCCGATCCTGGTCGAACGGGGGATCTCCGCATTCGTGCGCATCAACGATTTCGACGCGGGCGGTGCCGAAGATGTGGCGACCATCTGCAAGCCTGGCCTCGCCGGGATCATGCTGCCGAAGGCCGACAGTCTGAAGCAGGTACAGCATCTCGATCGTCTCCTGGCACACGGCGAAGGTCGCGGCGGTATGCCGCTCGGCACCGTCGCGATCATTCCGCTGCCCGAGACAGCACGGGGACTTGCCGATGCCCGGCTGCTCGCCGAGGCAAGCAGTCGCGTGACCGGGCTCGTGACCGTCGTCGGAGGCCCGGTCGCCGGTGACGTCGCGCGCGCGGCCGGAATCGACCCGACCGACGATGGAAGCGAGCAGCATTACCTGTGGTCTAAGATCGTGCTCGACAGCAGATCCGCCGGTGCGCCGTTTCCGATGTCGAGCATCATCGGTACTCGCTTGGACGATCTAGCAGCGGTCCGTCGCCTTATCACTCTCGGAAAATCGTTCGGGTTCACAGGTGCCGTCCTCATTCATCCCTCACACGTCGCCGTCGCAAACGAGGTCTACACCCCCTCGCTCGATGAGGCGCGCTATCACCGTGATCTTCTAACGGCTTTCCGCGAGGCGGAGCGCGCGGGCCTGGCGGCCGTTAGTTACCGTGGTCGCATGGTGGACTACGCCATGCTTCCTCATTCCGAGAACATCGTGCGGGAAGCCGCGCGGCGTAAAGTGCTCGTACCAGAAGTTTCCGAGTAGCCAATGTGAAAGGAGTAGAAATCATGTCGAACAAGATAACGAGGCGCCATGTCTTGAAGGTCGGAGCCGCTGGGCTCGCGACGGGTTTGTCGGCCCCGTACGTAAGTACTGCTAGCCGCGCGGCAAACAAGGAACTCGTATTCGTCGGCTTCGGTGGCGCCTACCAGGAGGGTCAAACCAAAGCATATTTTGAATCCTTCGAGAAGGACACGGGTATCAAGATCATCCAGACTACCGGGGTCGAGCTTGCCAAGCTGAAAGCGCAGGTCACGAGCAAGAATGTCGAGTGGGACCTCATCACCATCCCGGACCGTCAGCGGTATGCCGCTGTGAACGACGAATTGCTCATGAAGCTCGATTATTCCCGTATAGATAAGTCTGACATTTTGCCTGACGTCGTTACAGACTATGCTGTGGGCCACACGACCGTCATCATGCAGCTAGTCTACAGCACCAAGTTCTACACGTCCGGAAAAGAGCCGAAGGGTTGGCAGGATTATTGGAACTTGAGTTTCCCAGGCACGCGGGGACTCTACAATGCGCCGGCCTATATCCTCGAGATTGCCTTGCTGGCCGACGGCGCACCGAGAGACAAGCTCTATCCCCTGGACGTTCAACGCGCTTTCAAGTCGCTGGACAAGATTAAGAAGAACGTCAACTGGTGGACTCAATTCCCACAGCCGGGCGTGATGTTGAACTCGGGTGAGATTGCCATGACTCCCTGGACTCGAGGTATTGCCCAGGTACTCGCAGGCGACCCTATGGGCCTTGTCTACGACGGCGCTATTCTAAGTTACGAAGGATGGGCAATCCCAAAAGGCGCGAAGAACGCTGATGCGGCCATGCAGTTCATCAACTACGCACTGCAGCCAGAGCGGCAGGCGAAACTGGCAGACCTCGTTGCATTCGGGCCCACAAACCCGAAGGCTATCCCGCTCATCAAGCCGAACGTCGCGGCGTTGCTTCCGGCCGCCCATTGGAGCAAAGGTGTGCTGTTGAGCGGCAATTGGTGGGGAACGAACCTGCAGAAAGTCACCGAGCAGTGGAACGAATGGCGACTAACCTGATGCGTTACGGCTCGGGCGAGTCTCTCGCCCGAGCCGGCTGGCTCATTCAACGTCCCTTGAAACGCGGAGGCCTCTTCTCGGAAAAAGCGCGCGGGCCCTCTTTCGCGTCCTCGGTGGCCTGAAGCATGCGTGTCATGATCTGCTCGAGACGCAGTCCGGAGACCAGATCAAGACCTCGCGATCTGGTTGCCAGTTCCTTGCTCGCTTGAACCGCCAGTGGAGCGTTCGCCGCAATCCTTTTCGCGAACTGCTCCGCAAGCGGCATGACTTCCGAAATCGCCACGACACGATTGACCAGTCCCCAGCGCTCGGCCGCCATCGCGTCGAAGCTATCGCCGGTCAGCAGCATTTCCATGCCAATGGCATGGGGGACCTGGGAAAGGAGGCGCTGAGTTCCGCCATTCGCGGCGACGATGCCGCGCTTCACTTCGGCGAGCCCGAACGTCGCGTGGCTTGCCGCAATTCGGATGTCGGTCGCCAGCATTAGCGTAACGCCGCCACCGATGCAGAAGCCATTGATCGCTGCGATGACCGGCTTCCAAACTTCAAGGCCTCGGTTCAACAGCTGGTCTCGCTGGGTCAACCACATCTCGGACCAGTCTGGCGGCGCTGTAATGAAGCTCTTGAGGTCGGCGCCCACTGTGAATGACTTGTCGCCAGCGCCGGTGATGATCGCAACCCTGATCTCGTCGTCATCCCTCACGCGCATCCAGGCTGCTGACAGCTCCCGGTAGTGCTCGGCGTCCATCGCATTGAGCCGTTCCGGTCTATTGATGACGATTTTTGCGACGTGATCACTCACCGAGACATCAATGGACATCGCCAATCTCCCGTGTGTACCGAAAATTAGATTCTGAAATATTGGGGATGAAGGCCACCGAGAATTGGGCGTACCGTGATGGCGCCGAGGCGTTCAATTGCGCGATGGAATGGTGCGTCCTTGTTCAGCGAACTGAGGTGGTCCCATCTTGTTGGACAGGTTGGCAGCCGGTTTAAGGTGTACTCCGGTTGCCGATCATGCTGCCAAGTCCGCTTTCATGTCGAACGCTTTTTGCCGCTGTTGGGCCCGTGGGTATGTGGGCAAGGCGTGAGCCTTGTCCATCATATCTGTGAAATCGCGTCCAACGGTGACCCCATCATCGTGTGGCGCTAAGTAATTGATAGAACTATTGGATCGAGTGTCGGGGAGGGGTCACGGTTGGGCGCGAAACGCGACCCCAACGGATGCAGTTATTTCCCAATGAATGCAGCGCATTCTATGGCTTCATGGGAGGGGTCAAATTGCACGCGATTTCACACCTCGCCGTTCCTGGCGGCGGCGATGATAGTGATCGCACGGGTGCGTGCCTGCTCGCAAGCCAGGACCGTGCTCGGTCCAAGGCCAATCCGGCGCGACCGGCGACCGGCGCGGTATTGCACGACGTACCTCTTGCGCCCGCTCGGCAACACGCGGAGCCCGAAGCCGGCTACCTCGTCGTCCCA
>CAZIVY010000052.1:0-13873 GCA_964542505.1 uncultured Rhodospirillaceae bacterium | reverse complement strand
GCGCGCTTGGCGCGCTGGGCGCGAACAGGTTTACGCGTTGCCACCCTTGGTCCCCCCTGGCTTATCGGCGGCGCCTGTTACCGGCGCGGTGTGGCCGCAACTATAACGGCTAGCGGTACGGGCGAAAGCAAAAAGGGGACTGACCCTAGTACCGACTTTCGCGACTTCGCGGGTCGCGACACGCCACTCACGAAGTCGCGAAAGTGGTACGGATTCGATAGTTTTGTACCCTTCATCTATGGTCCGCGCCCCTGGCGGTATTGCCGCCAGTATATGAAAGCGCGCAAGGCGCGCGGGGCGCGGATCAGCGATGGCGGGTACTAGTCTAGTGCAGAGCGGCCCATACCTTGCGCTTGGCGACCAGCAAGAGGCCGGTGAGCACGAGCAGAAACAGAATGACCTTGAGTCCCAGGCGGTGGCGGTCCTCAAGCTTCGGTTCCGCCACCCACATCAGAAAGGCGGTGACGTCGCGTGACATGCGGTCGATGGTGGCTTCGGTGCCGTCGGTGTAGGTCACCTGGCCGGGCGATAGCGGCGGCGGCATGGCGATCTGGTTGCCGGGAAAGAACTTATTGTATTGCAGGCCCTCGCCCAACTTCATGCTGGCCGGCGCATCGGCGTAACCGGTCAGCAGCGCGTGCAGGTAATTGGGGCCATCCCCTCGCGCCTTGGTGATCAGCGACAGATCGGGCGGGTAGGCGCCGTTGAAGGCGGCGCGCGCCGCCTTTTCGTTGGCGAAGGGCGCCTTGAAGGGATCGGAGGGCAACGCCGTCCGCTCGAACATTTCGCCCTTGTCGTTGGGGCCGTCCTGGACCTTGTTGGCGGCGGCGATGGCCTTGACCTCGGCGGCGCTGAAACCGATGTCAGTCAGGTTGCGGTAGCGCAGCAAACTGACGCCGTGGCATTGGCCGCACACCTCGGCGACCACCTGGAAGCCGCGCTGCAACTCGGCGCGATCATAAACGCCGAAGGGCCCATTGAAGCTCCACTTCAGCGCCGGGAGCGCCGGGCCTTCCGCCGCCCCGGCCGAACCGCCGGCGAGCAGCGTCAGCGCCAGGATCGCGGCACGACTCATCGCTTGTCTCCGGGCTTGGCGCCGGCGCCGGCAGGCAGCACCGGGCGGCTGATGGATTGCGGCAAGGTCCGCGGCTTCTCGACCGTCCCCAGGACCGGCAGGATGACCAGGAAGTGGAGAAAATAATAGGCGGTGCACAACTGACCGACCACCAGCCAGAAACCTTCCGGCGGCTTCGCTCCGACCACGCCGAGCAGGATCACGGCGACGAGCAGGATCCAGAAGAAGATGCGGTAGATCGGCCGGTAGCGGGCCGAACGCACCCGGCTGGTATCGAGCCAAGGGAGGAGAAACAGCACCGCGATGGCGGCGAACATGACCACGACTCCGCCCAGCTTGTCGGGCACCGAGCGCAGAATGGCGTAATAGGGCAGCAAGTACCATTCCGGGACGATGTGCGCCGGGGTCACCAGCGGATTGGCTGGAATGTAGTTCTCGGGTTCGCTCAGCGAGTTCGGGTAGTAGAACATCAGCACCGAGAAGAGCAGCAGAAACACGCCCAGCCCGACCATGTCCTTGCTCGTGTAATAGGGATGGAAGGGGATCTTGTCCTGCGGTCCCTTGGCGTCGATGCCGAGCGGGTTGTTGGAACCGTGCTCGTGCAAGGCGACCAAATGCAGCGCCACCACGCCGACAATGAGGAACGGCAACAGGTAGTGCAGGCTGTAGAAGCGGTTGAGCGTCGGGTTGCCTACCGAATAGCCGCCCCACAGCCAGGTGACCACGCTGTCGCCGACCACCGGCACGGCGGAAAACAGATTGGTGATGACGGTGGCGGCCCAGAAGCTCATCTGGCCCCAGGGCAGCACATAGCCCATGAAGGAGGTCGCCATCATCAGCAGGAGGATGACCAGCCCGAGGATCCACAACAGCTCGCGCGGTTCCTTATAGGAGCCGTAATAGAGGCCGCGAAAGACGTGGATATAGACGGCGAGGAAGAACATCGAGGCGCCGTTGGCGTGCATGTAGCGGATCAGCCAGCCATAGTTCACGTCGCGCATGATGTGCTCGACGGAGGCGAAGGCAAGGTCCACGTGCGGGGTGTAGTGCATCGCCAGCACAATGCCGCTGACGATCTGCACCACCAGCATGATCCCGGCCAGCGAGCCGAAATTCCACCAGTAGTTCAGGTTGCGCGGCGCCGGGTATTCGACCAGGAAATCGTTGGCGAAGCTGAAAACGGGCAGCCGGTAGTCGATCCACTTGATCAGCTTGTTGTTGGTGTTCAAGGCCATGTCCGCTTCTCCCCTAGCCGATGCGGATCAGGCCGTCGGAAAGGAAGGCATATTGCGGTATGTCCAGATTTTTCGGCGCCGGGCCTTTGCGCACGCGCCCGGAAGTGTCGTAATGGGAGCCGTGGCAGGGACAAAACCAACCGCCAAAATCGCCTTTCTGGCCCAGCGGCACGCAACCGAGATGGGTGCAGACGCCGACCATCACCAGCCATTCGGGCTTTTTCACCCGCGCCGAGTCGGGCTGCGGGTCCTTCAGGTCGGCCTTGTCGTCGGAGCGGGCCTTGGCGATCTCCGCCTTGGTGCGGTGACGGACGAAGACCGGCTTGCCGCGCCAAAGCACGGTGATCGCCTGGCCTTCGGGCACCTGCGAAATGTCCACCTCGGTGGACGAAAGCGCCAGCACGTCGGCCGACGGGTTCATCGAGTCGACGAACGGCCACAAGCTCGAGGCCGCGCCGACCGCCGCGGTCGCCGCCGACGCGATGTAGAGAAAATCGCGGCGAACGACGTCATCGCCGCCCTTGCCGCCGCCTGCTGCTGCCGCCATGCCCCCCTCGTTTCGGGCTATGCGTGGAATCGCCGATGGTGGAATCTTGGGCGCACTTTCTCTCATTATAATAGGGCCATGTCCAGTCCCCGGCATGACCAAGCGCGCGCGCAAGGTTAGAGCGTGCGGCTCGCCGTCTATCAACCGGACATGCCGCCGAACCTGGGCACGATGCTGCGCACCGGCGCCTGCCTCGGCGTCCCCGTGGACGTGATCGAGCCGTGCGGATTCCCGTTTTCGGAACGCAACTTTCGCCGCGCCGCGATGGACTATCTGCCGTCGGCCGAGATCGTCCATCACCGTTCCTGGGAGGCCTTCCAGCGCCAGCACGCGCCCGGAAGGGTGGTGCTTCTGAGCACGCGGGGCGACATCGCCTATGGCGATTTCCGTTACCGGGCGGACGACATACTTCTGGTGGGCCAGGAGAGCACGGGCGTTCCGCCCGAGGTGCACGACGCGGCGGACGCGCGGGTCACCATCCCGCTTCTTCCCGGCCAGCGCTCGTTGAACGTCGCCGTCGCCGCCGCCATGGTGTTGGGCGAGGCGTTGCGTCAAACAGGCGCCTTCCCGCCTTGGCCCGCGCCGGGTATCGTGCCGCCCGCATGAACGCCTCTCCCGCCACCACCGAGGAACGCCAAGCGGCCGCTTCCGCCTGGTTCGCCGAACTGCGCGATCGCATTTGCGCCGCCTTCGAGCGCATCGAGGACGAGTACACGGGAACCTTGAGCGATCTTCCGCCCGGGCGATTCGTTCGCCGCCCCTGGACCCGTCCCGGCGGCGGCGGCGGCGTCATCGGCCTTATGAACGGCCGCGTGTTCGAAAAGGTGGGCGTCAACATCTCCACCGTTTTTGGCGAATTCTCGCCCGAGTTCCGCCGGCAAATCCCCGGCGCGGACGCGGACGGGCGGTTCTGGGCCAGCGGCATATCGCTCGTCGCCCACATGCGCTCGCCGCGCGTGCCGGCGGTGCACATGAACACGCGCCACGTCGTCACCCGCAAGGCCTGGTTCGGCGGCGGGGCGGACTTGACGCCCATGGTTCCCGACGCCGCCGACACCGAGTCGTTTCACGCGGCGCTGAAGACGGCGTGCGACGCCCACCACGCCGACCACTACCCGCGCTTCAAGAAATGGTGCGATGATTATTTTTTCCTGCCTCACCGCAACGAGCCGCGTGGCGTCGGCGGAATTTTTTTCGACAATCTCGAAAGTTCGTTCGACGCCGATTTCGCCTTCACGCGCGACGTGGGCAAGGCCTTTCTCGACGTCTATCCGCGCATCGTGCGCCGGCGCATGAACGAGGCGTGGACCGAGGCGGAACGCGAACATCAGTTGGTGCGCCGCGGCCGCTACGTCGAGTTCAACCTGCTCTACGATCGCGGCACGACATTCGGTTTGCGCACCGGTGGAAATCCGGAAGCGGTGTTGATGTCGTTGCCGCCGGTTGTTCGCTGGCCGTGACAGAAAAAACGATCCTCCAAAAATCTTGTGTGAATGATTCAAGATTTAGTAGCTAAGCCGACATCGGTATGCTAGCTATACGCCGCGTCGGCGAGAATCTCGCGACGAAAGTTTGCGGTACGTACCGCGCTTTTGATGGAGGGATCCATGGCTGCGAAAAAGAAGGCTGCCAAGAAGAAGACGAAGAAGAAAGCGAAGAAGAAGTAGATTCGGTCTCGAGCTCCACGCCGACTCTATCGCGTCGGCGTGGAGCTCGAGTTCCTCTCTAGGCTTGCCGCGCTCGCGACGGCCGCGACCTTCCCTCTGCTATCCCCCCCCAAAAAACCAGACCTACGAGACCAGCAACGCCCGCAAGCGCTGTAAACAAGCGTCGCGGTCGTCGCGGTAGTCGTTTTCTTCCCACCACTTCTCGACCGCGCGAAGGGCTTCGCCGACGCGCGGCCCCGCCGGCTGGCCTAGCGCCAGCGCATCGGAACCGCGCAATGGAAAGACGGGCGCGACCCACGCGGCGGCGGCGGTAAGCGCGCCCGCGCCGTCGGCGATTTCGCCACCCGCCCAGGCCAGCAACACGCGGTCGCGGAAGAGCGTGGCGCCCAAGCGATAAAGCTGTCGGCGCATGGCGCGCGAATCGGACGCCGGAATCGGCGCCAGCGCCATCGCCCGCAGCCGTTCGCGCTCGCTGTTCGACAAACGCAAACGGTCGGCGGCGCTGTCCGCCGCCGACTCGCCGCCGGGCAACAACGCCGACAGCCGGCGGAGCGCATCGGCGCGATCATGCGCGGATTCGAAGCGCACCAACGCCGCCAGGCGATCGGCGCCCGACGCTTCGGGAAGAATGCGGGCGAGGACGCCGAGCGACGCCATCAACGCCACCGTCGGCGCCGGATCGGCCACCGCCAGCAGGCGCAGCACCTCCGCGGCCACGCGCTCGCCGGAAAGAATCTCCAGGCCGGCGGCGCCGTCGCGGCACGCCGCCAGCGCTTCCCCGTCGGGTTCGATCCTGCCGAAGCGGGCGTGAAAGCGAAAGAAGCGCAGCACGCGCAGGCGATCCTCGGCAATGCGCTCCGCCGCCCTCCCGACGAATCGCACGCGCCCGGCGTCGAGATCGGCCAAGCCGCCGGTGGGATCGTAAACGCCGCCGTCCGGGTCGGCGTAGAGCGCGTTGATGGTGAAATCCCGGCGGGCGGCGTCGCCCTCCCAATCGTCGGTGAAGGCGACGGTGGCCCGGCGGCCGAAGGTTTCGACGTCGGCGCGGAGCGTCGTGACCTCGAAATGGCGGTGGTCCACCACGGCGGTGACGGTGCCGTGCTCGATGCCGGTGGGAATGGCGCGAAGCCCCGCCGCGCGCAGGCGCTGCATCACCGTCTCCGGCGGTTCCGGCGTCGCCAGGTCGATGTCCTTGGCGTCGAGCCCCAGCACCGCGTCGCGCACGCAGCCACCGACGAATCGCACGCGGGCGCCGCCCGCTTGCAGCGCCGCCAGCACGGCGCCGGTTTCCTTCCACCGCATCCAGGCCGGCGGCTCGATGTGGCGGACGGCGCGCCACATCGGGTTATTTCCTCACCTGGCCGGGGACCAGCTTGCCGTCTTCCACGTGTGCCGGCACGTAGGTCCCGCCGGGCGGATCGCCGCCCACCAGGCCAAGGGTGAGAAAACTCAAGGTCAGCAACACCAGCCCGGCCACCATGAGCCACAGCCAGGGTGTTTCCCGCCACGCCGGTTCCACCGCCTGATGGCGGCGCACGAACCGTATGTAAAGCAGGTAAACGGCGAGCGGCAGCACCAGCAGCGCGGCGTGCAAGAGGTAGCGCATCAGTCCGTCTCCGCCTCCCTCAGGCGCTCGTGAAGGTTGCGCAACATGCCGGCGGTGGCGCCCCAGATGTAATAGCCGCCGTACCGCATCGCCCACCAATGTCGCTCGACGCCATTGAAGACGCCGCTGTCGCGCCGATGATTGGCCGCGTCGAGCAGGAATTCGAGCGGCACGTCGAAGGCCTCCGCCACCTCCGCCGGATCGATGCGCAGGCGGAAGCCCGGCGTCACCGCCGCCACCACCGGGGTCACGGCGAAGCCGGTGACCGTAATGTAGCAGTCCAGCGCGCCGAGCACGCGCACGAAGCGGCGCTCCAGCCCGATTTCCTCCTCGGCCTCGCGCAGCGCGCAGGCCACCAGGTCGCCGTCGCCGGCATCGACGCGGCCGCCGGGAAAACTGATCTGCCCCGAATGGTGGCTCAGGCGATCGGTGCGCCGGGTGAACAGCACGCGGACCCCATCCTCATAGGCGACAAGGGGCACCAGCACCGCCGCGGGCGAAAGCGGCCGCTCGGCAACCGGCCGCGCCCCCGGATTGAGCACATGATCGCCGCGCTTTTCCGGCGCGAAAACCCGCGGCACTTCATCAAGTCGCGGCGGCGGCGAAAGGCGGACGCCCAGCCTCTCCCACCACGCCCCCTCCCCCGGCGCCGACGCCTTAAGCATGGGCGGCGTCGAGGGCAAAAAAGCGGCCGCCGCTCCACACGCCGACTTGGCCGCCGGGTCCGGGGGGCTGGCTCTGGGCCAGTTCCATCAGCTCGTAATAGACCGGCCGCGCCAGCAGGGCGTCGAGGCCGGCGCGCACGGTTATATAAGGTGCGTGTTCGGAGGCGCCGGGGGAGGCGCGCAAGACCAGGGCATGATCGGGGCCGGCGGCCACCACCTCGTCCAGATTGGTGCGAAAGGCGATCAGGCTGTCCGCGCCTTCGCCGCGCTGGACCATTTCAACCGCCACGAAGGGGGCGTCATCGACCCGGATCGCCAACCGCTCCACCGGCGTGACCAGGGCATAGCCGCCATCGGCCTCGCGCCGCAACACGCGGGCGAACAGCCTAACCATGGCCGGGCGCTGGATCGGGGAGCCGAGATAGTACCAGGTTCCGTCGCGCCCGATCCGCATGTCGATGGCGCCGCCCGGCGGCGGGTTCCACCCTGGCGGCGCCGACGGCGCGCGGACCGGGTCGAGACCGAACCAGGCCGCCAATTGGTCCAGGCCGACGGCAGCGTTTTGGGCACTCGTTTTCATGGCCATCTAATATATAATCAATCTCATGGCGAGCGTCAGCGAAGCCGGCGAGGTCCTGGTCCGCGAGATCGACCAGGCGGGCGAGCGTTTAGCGGCCGTGCGTCAACATGTGGGCCGCGTCATTTTCGGTCAACAGCAGGTGGTGGACGAAACGCTCATCACCTTGCTGGCCGGCGGGCACGGCTTGCTGATCGGCGTGCCGGGTCTGGCCAAGACGCGGCTGGTGGAAACGCTGGGCACGGTCCTGGGGCTGGACGAACGCCGCGTGCAGTTCACGCCCGATTTGATGCCGCCCGATATTCTGGGTTCGGAAGTGCTGGAGGAAAGCGAAACCGGCCGGCGGTCGTTCCGCTTCATTCCCGGCCCGGTGTTCTGCCAGTTGCTGATGGCGGACGAAATCAACCGCGCCAGCCCGCGGACGCAATCGGCATTGCTGCAGGCGATGCAGGAAAAACAGGTGTCCATCGCCGGACAGCGCCACCCCTTGCCCAATCCGTTCCATGTGCTGGCGACGCAGAACCCGCTGGAACAGGAAGGCACATACCCGTTGCCGGAAGCCCAACTTGACCGCTTCCTGATGCAGATCGACGTGAACTACCCCGATCTCGAGGCCGAACGGCGGATGCTGTTCGCCACCACCGGAGCCGAGGAGGAGCGTCCGCGGGCGGTGCTCAACGCCGAAGATCTGCTGGCCGCCCAGCGCCTTGTGCGCCGCATACCGGTGGGCGAAAGCGTCGTGGAAGCGATTCTCAAGCTGGTGCGCTCCGGGCGCCCCGACGGGTCCGAGGACGAGACCATCAAGCGGCAAGTATCGTGGGGGCCGGGGCCGCGCGCCAGCCAGGCCCTGATGCTGGCGGCGCGGGCGCGGGCGTTGCTCGACGGGCGCATGGCGCCCTCGATCGACGACGTCGTGGCCTTGGCGTTTCCGGTGTTGCGCCACCGCATGGCGCTGACCTTCGCGGCGCGCGCCGACGGTGTCGGCATCAGCAATGTCATCGAGCGCATGCTGGCGCCATTGCGCTAGGAGTTTCCCGGGTCATGGCTGTCAGTGCCGGTATTCGCCAGCGGGCCGAACAGCTAGCGGCGTTGCTGCCGCCGCTGCTGGTGGAGGCCGATCGCATCGCCGTCACCGTGGCCCAAGGCGTTCATGGGCGCAGGCGGGTCGGCACCGGCGACGCCTTCTGGCAATTCCGCCGCTATCAACCCGGCGATCCGGCCCAGGCCATCGACTGGCGCCAGTCGGCCAAGCGGCAAAGCTATTTCATTCGCCAGAACGAATGGGAAGCGGCGGAAAGCGTCTGGCTGTGGCGCGACGATTCGCCGTCCATGGCGTGGCGGTCGGATTTCGGCCCGTGCGAGAAACTGGAACGGGCGATGCTGTTGCTTCTGGCGTCGGCGGCGCTGCTCATACGGGGCGGAGAGCGGGTGGCGCTGCTGGGTGAAAACCGGCCGCCGGCAAGCGGCCGTTCGGCGCTGGAGCGCATGGCGCAAACGTTGTTGCTGCGCCCCGCCGGGGTCAGCGACGGCAGCCTGCCGCCGCGCGCCGAATTGCCCCGCTACGCGCGCATGGTGCTGATCAGCGACTTTCTCTCGCCGCTGGACGAGGTGGCGGAAGCGGTGCGGCGCTTCGCCGGCGAGGGCGTCAGCGGCGTGCTGCTGCAAGTGCTGGATCCGGCGGAGCAGGACTTGCCCTTCGCGGGCCGCACCCGATTCGAGGGATTGGAGGGCGAAGCGTCAATCACCGTCAGCCGGGTGGAAAGCCTGGCCGGCGACTGGCGCCATCGGCTGCGGGTGCGCCACGAGCGCCTTGCCGACTTGGCGCGGCGTAGCGGTTGGCATTTTGCCGTGCATCGCACCGATCGCCCGGCGCAAGTGGCGTTGCTGGCCCTCTATACGGCGCTCTCCGGCCAGCGCGTCATGCCGCCGCGCTGAGCCATGCCTTGTTGAACCTCGGTCCGCTCGCTTTTCTGTCGCCGTGGCTGTTGACGGCGCTCGCCGTCCTGCCGGTGCTGTGGTGGCTGCTGCGGGTGACGCCGCCGGCGCCGCGGGTGACGACCTTTCCGGCGCTCCGGCTGCTTATCGGCCTGATCCCCAAGGAAGAGACCCCGGCGCACACGCCGCTGTGGCTGTTGATCCTGCGCATGGTGCTGGCGACGCTGCTCATCCTCGCTTTGGCCGAGCCGGTGCTCAATCCGCGCGCGCCGCTCAAGGGGGATGGACCGCTGGTGATCGTCGTCGACGACGGTTGGGCGGCGGGCACGCGCTGGGAGGCGCGGGTGGCGGAAGTGAACGCGCTGCTCGATCAGGCGGAACGCCGCCAGCGCCCGGTGGTGCTCATGGGCACGGCGCCGCCCGCCGATGGCGAAGCCATCGGGCCGAGCAAGTTGATGACCGCCGGCGAGGCGCGGGCGCAGATCGCCGCATGGCAGCCGAAACCCTGGGCGACGGACCGCGCGGCCAGCATGAAATCCCTTGCCGACTTGCGCTGGCCGCAGACGGGCGACGCGGCGCTGATCAGCGACGGACTTGACGATGGCGCCGTCTATGGCCTGGCGGAGCGGCTGCAATGGTTCGGCGCCCTGCACGTCGTGACGACGCCGGCGGCGGCGCTGCCCATCGCCATGATGGCGCCGCAAAGCCAGGTTCAAGGACTGAAGGTCATGGCGCAACGAGCGACGGAAGGACAGGCCGCCACCACCTGGGTGCGCGGCCTCACCGACCAGGGCGACGTGTTGGCCCGCGATTCGCTGACATTTGCCGCCGGCGCGCGCATGGCCGAGAGAATGATCGAACTGCCGGCGGAACTCCGCAACCGGTTGAGCCGCATCGAAATCGAAAGCGAAGCCTCCGCCGCCGCCGTCATGCTGCTGGATGAGCGCTGGCGGCGGCGCCCGGTGGGTTTGGTGTCCGGCGCGGCGCTGGAGGGACGCCAGCCGCTGTTGTCGGACATCTACTATCTGGAGCGGGCGCTGACGCCCTTTACCGACGTTCGCCAGGGCACGATTGCCGCAATGTTGCAGCGTGAATTGGCGGTGCTGATACTGGCGGACATCGGCCAGGTGGTGGGACCGGAGCGCGCGAACCTGGAAAAGTGGATCGACCAGGGCGGCGTGCTGGTGCGCTTCGCGGGACCGCGGGTCGCCGAACAGACCGACAATCTGATGCCGGTGCGGGTGCGCCGCGGGAGCCGGCAGTTGGGCGGCGCCATGTCGTGGAGCGAACCGGCGCGCTTGGCGCCCTTTACCGACAACAGTCCCTTTTTCGGCCTCGCCCCCGCCGCCGAGGTGACCGTAAGCCAACAGGTGCTGGCGGAGCCCGATCTGGAACTCGGCGCCAAGACCTGGGCGCGGCTGGTGGACGGCACGCCCTTGGTGACGGGCGAAAGGCGTGGCAAGGGTTGGCTGGTGCTTGTCCACACGACCGCCAACACCCGCTGGTCGAACCTGGCGCTGTCGGGTCTTTACGTCGATATCCTGCGCCGCCTGGTCGACATGAGCCAAGGGGTGCAGGGCAGCGAAGGCGACGGGCTGCTCGCGCCCTATGCACTGCTGGATGGTTTCGGGCGCCTGGGCGGCGGAGCCGCCGCGACAAACAGGGCTGGCGCGCCCAGCGGCGGGGGTTCGTCGGCGACGGCGGCCCGCGCCATATTGGCGCGCACCATCGCCACGGCGGTCCCCGGCCCGCGCCAGCCGCCGGGATTTTACGGCAATGAAAACGCGCGGCGCGCGGTCAATCTGGGCTCCACGCTTCCCGCCCTCAAGGCCATTGCCGCTTGGCCCGATGGCACCATCCGCCGCGGCCTCGGCGATCGGCGCGAGACGCCATTGATGCCCTGGCTGCTCGCCGCCGCGATCGTGCTGGCGCTGGCCGATCTGGTCATTTCCTACGGCTTGCGCGGCTTGTTGCGGCGGCGGCTGCCGGCCGCCTCGGCGGCGCTGGCGCTGGCGCTGCTGACCGCCATGCCGGCAACCGCGCAAGTCAACAAGGACGATTTTGCCCTCAAGGCGTCGCTCGATCTGCGCCTCGCTTATGTCGTCACCGGCGAGGCGGACGTGGACGAGATGAGCCGCGCCGGCTTGCTCGGCTTGAGCGACGTGCTGTCGCGGCGCACCTCGGTCGAGCCCCGCGATCCCATGGGGGTCAATCTGGAGCGCGACGAGATCCTTTTCTTCCCCCTGCTCTACTGGCCGATCACGCCGCAGCAGCGCGAGATTGGCGACAAGGCGCTGGCCAAGGTGGACGCCTTCATGAAGAGCGGCGGGCTGATCCTGTTCGACACCCGCGATCAGGAATTGGGCGGATTCGGCGGCGCGCGGCTGGGCGCGAGTTCGCAGCAATTGCGCCGCCTGCTCGGCCGGCTGGACGTGCCGCCGTTGATCCCGGTGCCCGCCGATCACGTCCTGACCAAGACTTTTTACCTGCTGCAGGAATTTCCCGGGCGCTACACCGGCGGCCAGGTGTGGGTGGAACGCAATCCCGGCGGCGGCAGCGACGGGGTTTCGGGCATGGTCATCGGGGCCCACGATTGGGCGGCGGCGTGGGCGATCGACAATGACGGCCGGCCGCTGGCGGCGCTGGTTCCCGGCGGCGCGCGGCAACGCGAATTCGCCTATCGCTTCGGCGTCAATCTGGTGATGTACACGCTGACCGGCAATTACAAATCCGACCAGGTGCATATCCCGGCGCTGCTGGAGCGGCTCGGCCAGTGACCGCGTTCACCGGCATCCAGTTCTCGCCGCTGGTTCCCTGGCCGCTGGTCTTGGCGCTGGCGGCGGTAGCGGCGGCGCTGCTGGCGTTCGGCGCCTGGCGGGGCGCGGTGGGCATAGGCTGGCGCCTGGCGGGGCTGACGCTGGGATTGCTGGCGCTGGCCAATCCGTCGCTGGTGGAAGAGGAACGCCGGCCGCTGACCGACGTGGCGGTGCTGGTGGTCGACGAAAGCCCGTCCCAGGACATCGGCGACCGCGCGCCCCGCGCCGAGGCAGCCGAGGCGGGCTTGCGCGCCAAAATCGAAGCCATGGCCAATATCGAATTGCGCGTGGTGAGGGCCGGCGCGCCGGACGACAACCCGGCCACGGCGCGCGACGGCGGCACGCGGCTGTTCGAGGCCCTCGACCGGACCCTGGCCGGCGTGCCGCGCGAGCGTTTCGCCGGCGCGATCATGATCACCGACGGGCAGGTGCACGACGCGCCGGACGAGGCGGCGGCAAAGGCCGCGCGCGGGCCGCTGCACGCGTTGCTCACCGGCGCGGCGGACGAGCGCGACCGGCGCATCGTGGTCGAGCAGTCGCCGAGCTTCGGCATGGTGGGTAACGAGGTGACGGTAACGCTGCGCGTCGAGGACGCGGCGCTCCCGCCCGGCGCCACCGTCAGCGCGCAACTGCGCCGCCCGGGCGAAGCGGCGCGCACGATCCGCTTGCCGGTGGGCGTCAGCCATGGGGTGACGGTGAAGGTCGAGCGCGGCGGGCCGGCGGTGGTGGACATCGAGGTCGAAGCCGGCGCCAACGAACTGACGCTGCTCAACAACCGCGCCGTGGTGCAGTTCAACGGCGTGCGCGACCGCCTGCGGGTGCTGCTCATTTCCGGCGAGGCCCATGCGGGCGAGCGCGTGTGGCGCAATCTGCTCAAGGCCGACCCGGCGGTGGACCTGGTGCACTTCACCATTTTGCGGCCGCCGGAAAAACAGGACGGCACGCCCATCCGCGAGCTGTCGCTGATCGCGTTCCCGACGCGGGAACTGTTCGAGTTCAAGCTGGCGGAGTTCGACCTCATCATCTTCGACCGCTACCGCCGGCAGGGCCTTCTGCCCAGCCAATATCTGGAGAACATCGCCGACTATGTGCGCAAGGGCGGCGCGTTGCTGGAAGCCTCGGGCCCCGATTTCGCCACGCCGCTCAGCCTCTACCGCACGCCCCTCGCCCAGGTGCTGCCCGGACGGCCCACCGGCGGATTGTTCGTCAGCGGCTTCCTGCCGACGCTGACCGACGTGGGCAAGCGCCACCCGGTGACCGCCGACCTGCCTGGCGCGCGCGCCGATACGCCCAGTTGGGGCCGCTGGATGCGGATGGTGGACGCCGAGGCCGTTAGCGGCCACGCCGTGCTTTCCGGCTACGCCGACCGGCCGCTGCTGTTGCTGGACCGCTTCGCCAAGGGCCGCGTGGCGCAACTCCTTTCCGACCAGGCGTGGCTGTGGGCGCGCGGCTTCGAGGGCGGCGGTCCGCAAGCGGAACTGCTGCGCCGCCTCGCGCACTGGCTGATGAAGGAGCCCGACCTGGAAGAGGACAAGCTGACCGGCGAGCTCAACGGCCAGAAGCTGGACATCGTCCGCCGGTCGCTGAAAGCCGACGAGCGCCCGGTCACGGTGACGCGCCCCGACGGCCAGACCGAGACGGTGAAGTTGAGCGAGGGTCCCGGCGGCCGCGCGATAGCCAGCCTGCCGGTGCGCCAGCCCGGCCTTTATCAATTGAACGACGGCGAGCGCCAGGGCGTGGCGGTGGTGGG
>CAZIVY010000051.1:0-1827 GCA_964542505.1 uncultured Rhodospirillaceae bacterium | reverse complement strand
TGACGCGCCTGGCGGAAGACAACGCCGCCGAGAAACAGAACGCCGAAGCGGCCAATCGCGCCAAGTCCGAATTCCTGGCCATGATGAGCCACGAAATTCGCACGCCCATGAACGGCATATTGGGCATGACCGGGCTGCTGCTCGATTCCGCGTTGACGCGCCAGCAGCGCACCCATGCCGTGGCTGCCCGCGATTCGGCGGAAGCGTTGCTGCACATCATCAACGACATCCTCGATCTCTCGAAGCTCGAGGCTGGCCGCATCGAGATTGAACGGATGGAGTTCCGCCTTGACGAGGTGATCGACAGCGTGACCGCCTTGCTCGGCGCCCGCGTCACCGCCAAGGGCATCGCTCTGGCCAAGGTGCTCGATCCGGAGGTGCCCGACACGCTGGTCGGCGACCCGGCCCGCCTCCGCCAGGTGTTGTTCAATCTTGTCGGCAACGCGATCAAGTTCACCGAGCGCGGCCGCGTCACCATCGAGGTGCGCCACGAGCCGGTCGATGCCGCGACGATCATGCTCCACATCGCCGTCATCGACACTGGCATCGGCGTTTCCGCCGCGCAGCGGAAGAACCTTTTCAACCGTTTCATGCAGGCCGACAGCTCGACCTCGCGCCGCTATGGGGGCACCGGACTCGGCCTCGCCATTTCCAAGCAGCTTTGCGAGCTCATGGGCGGCGGCATCGGCGTCTCCAGCCGCGCCGGCCATGGCAGCACCTTCACCTGCACCGTTCGCTGCGGGATCGGCGATCCCGACGCCATGCCGGCGAAAGCCGCCGAGGAAAGCCCCTCCGTTTTGAGCGGGCCTTCGCTCCGCGTCCTGGTCGCCGAGGACAACCGCGTCAACCAGATGGTCATCACCTCGATGCTGGGCAAGTTCGGACACAAGGCGGACGTGGTGGCCAACGGCATCGAAGCGGTCGACGCCGTGCAGCGCGTGCCCTACGACCTAGTGCTGATGGACGTGCAAATGCCCGAAATGGACGGGCCCACCGCCACCGCCGCCATCCGCAAGCTCCCCGGCCCGTCGGCCAAGATCCCGATCATCGCCGTGACCGCCAACGCCATGGCCGGCCACCGCCAGGAATACCTGGCCGCCGGCATGACCGATTACGTCGCCAAGCCGATCGCGCCGCGCGAGCTTTATCTGGCCATCGGACGCTGCATGGAGCGAATTGGCAAGGCGTTGCCTGCCGCCGCGCCGCCGCCCGAGGTGGAAGCGCCGGCCGCGCCCGCGGCGCCATTGAGCGACAGCGCCAAGGCGGATTTGTCGGCGGTTCTCGCCAAGGCGCGCGCCGCGGCCAAGACCTGAGCCGCGGCCCTTACCGCTCCGCGAACAGCGGCAGCGTCATCCGCTCATGCCCCGAGGGCAGCGGCGCCGCCTTGTCCAGCATCCAGCTCAAGGCGTCGCCCCACACGGTTTCGCGCTGCAAGTCGCGGAACAGCATGTGCCAGCCGTCGGGGTAGATCGCCACCCGGTAGGGCGCCGTCAACTCGGCCACCATGCGTTCCACCGGCGGGCGCGGAATCAACTCGTCGCGGGCGCCGTAAAGCAGCAGCAGCGGACGTTGCAGCAGCGGCGCGGCGGCGAGCCCGGCGTCCATGGCGTCGGCCAGGCCCCACAGGGCGTCCGCCCGCGTCTCCTTGATGACCAGCGGATCGCGCCCCAGCGCGCGCAGCATCTCGCTGTTGTCGGAGGGCCTGATCCCCAGGCCCTGCCCGCTCAACGGATACCAGGGCGCCACATGGGCGAAGAAGTTCAGCGCCTGGCGGTAAAGCCACGGCATGGTCGAGCGTCCCCACACCGCCGGCGCCGCCAGGACCAG
>CAZIVY010000050.1:0-2342 GCA_964542505.1 uncultured Rhodospirillaceae bacterium | reverse complement strand
TCGGCAAGTGGCATATGGGTAATGACGGCATGCCACGCCCCGGCTATGACCTGTGGGTGAGCTTTGACGGGCACGGCCGAATCGTCAACCCGACGCTCAACCACGACGGCAAGTATGTGGAGCACACCGGCTACGTTACCGACCTCATGAATTCGCTGGCGGTGGAGTTCATCGCCAGGAAGCACGATCGGCCATGGTCGCTCTTTCTCGCTCACAAGGCGGTGCATCCCGATGCGCATCAGGCCGCGGACGGCACGCTCGACATAACCCGCTTCGGCGGCTACATCCCGGCCGAGCGCCATAGGGACCTCTACCGGCACGCCATCTTCCCGAGGAAGCCGAACATGCTCGCACCCGCCGAGGTGGCGAAGGCGGTGTCCCATGGCTGGGCACCCTGGCAGTCACGACGCAATGATCGTCAAATCCTAGGCTCGAAGCAGCGCAATAGCGAGTCTGGTTTGGGTCAGGAGCGGCGGTTTGATGCACTTCCGCGAACGTCAGCTTAGTGCCGTGGACCGGAAATGCTCGCCTCAATCGTCAGCTAACCCCCAAGCAGCGGACCTTGTTTGGCGGCGCCAGTAGGTCTCAGTTGTGCCACAAGCCGACCTTCCGAGAATCTGCCCGGCGCTATTCGATCACCTCGTCGGCGCGCGGCAGGATCGTCTGCGGGATCGTCGGCCCAAGCGCCTTGGCGGTCTTGAGATTGACCAGCAGCTCGAATTTGGTCGGCTGCTCCACCGGTAGATCGGTGGGTTTGGCGCCCTTCAGAATCTTGTCCACGTAGCTGGCTGCACGCCGAAACACGTCCGACATTTTTCGTCGGCGCCCCTTGGGCCTGGCGGTGCCAACCACGGACATTCATGCTCGGCCGACAGTAGAATCGACTCACGCACGTCGGACCCAAGCGTGCTATCATCTCGTCCGGGACAACCTGGACCTCATTTTGGGACTGCCGGCATGAGGCGGAGGGATTTCGTCGCGCTTTTCGGCGGCGCGGCCTGGCCGCTGCCGCTGCGCGCGCAACAGGCAGCGATGCCGGTGATCGGATTCCTCAACGGCTTCTCAGCTTCCACGTGGTCGAGCCAAGTGACCGCTTTCCACAAGGGCTTGAGCGAGGCCGGTTATGTCGAAGGCCGGAACGTGACGATCGAGTATCTCTGGGCCGAGAGTCAAATCGACCGGCTCCCGGCGCTGGCGGCCGAGTTTGTTCGCCAGCAAGTCAACGTGTTGGTCGCGACCGGCGGCAGCGCCACGGCACTTGCGGCGAAGACCGCGACCTCGACGATCCCGATTGTGTTTGCCATCGGTGGCGATCCGGTGGCGATGGGTTTGGTCGCCAACCTTGGCCGGCCGGGCGGCAACGCGACCGGGATATACTTCCTCACCTCTGCTCTGGAGCCTAAGCGGGTGGGGCTGTTGCGCGATCTGGTACCGAAAGCCGCGTTGATTGGCGTGCTGTTCAATCCAACCATGGCCGTGGCTAGCGCCCAGACGAAAGATGTCGAAGATGCAGCACGCAGTGTCGGGCAGCGGATTCACATCGTTCGGGCGACAAGCGAGCGGGAGATCGACACCGCCTTTGCGACCTTTGCCCAGATGGGCGCCGGAGCGCTGCTGATCGGCGCCGATCCGTTCTTCCTCACCCGGCGTGCGTACATCGTGTCGCTTGCGGCGCGATACGCCATGCCCGCAATCTACGAGCAGCGCGAATTCGCCCTTGTCGGCGGCCTGATGACCTACGGCACCAACTTGACCGAGGCCACGCGCCAGGCCGGATCCTACACGGGGAGGATTCTCAAGGGGGCAAAACCCGCCGAACTGCCGGTGCTGCAGCCGACACAATTCGAGCTGGTTGTCAACCTCAAGACCGCCAAGGCGCTCGGACTCACGATCTCGGATGCGATGCTCGCGGTCGTTGACGAGGTGATCGAATGAGGCGGCGGGAATTCGTGGCGCTTGTCGGCGGCGCGGCGGCGGCGTGGCCATCGTTGGGGCGCGCGCAGCCGGCGGACAAGGTCCCGCGCATAGGCTTTCTCGGCAACTCGACGGCGGCCCTCGAGGCGCATCTGGTCGGGCCGTTCCGCGAGGGCTTGCGCGACCTCGGCTATGTCGAGGGCCGAAACATCGCCATCGAATACCGGTGGGCGGAAGGAGACTACCAGCGATTTCCGGCACTCATCGCCGAACTCATGGCGCGCAACGTCGAGGTGATCGTGACCGCGGGAACGCCCGCCGCTCTCGCCGTCAAGCAGGCCGCCGTGTTGATCCCCCTGGTCATGGTGGCGGTCGGCGACCCGGTCGGTACCGGCCTCGTCGTTAGCCTCGCGCGGCCCGGCGGAAAC
>CAZIVY010000049.1:0-3537 GCA_964542505.1 uncultured Rhodospirillaceae bacterium | reverse complement strand
TCCTGCGCCGTCGGAATGCCGGAAATCACGTCGCACTGGCGCAACTGAAGGGTGTTGCGCACGAAACCGGCGGACTGCGGAAACCAGTAATATTGCAGCGGCCGCTTCAGTTCCCCGGCGATCAGGCGCACGATCTTGTTTTCGAAGCCCTCTTCGGCCTGGTTCGAGAACGGCAGGCTCGCGGGATCGGCGCAGACGCGAAGGGCGTCCGTCTCCACCGCTTCCCGCGTCTGCGCCCCGGCAACCGCGCCAGTCATCGCCAAGGCCAGCACGCAGGCGCCGCCCGCAAGGGCGCGTCCGAGCGCCATTCGCGCTATTCGCCTTTTTCCAGGCGGTCCGGTCGGCCGGGGCCGATAGCGCCATCGGAGCGCGCCTTCACATAGGCATAAAGGTCGTCGAGATAGGGAATCACGTTTTCATTGGTGCCGAAGGAGGGCATGACGCGCTTGACGCCGCCGATATCGCTTTCGCGCCCCTGCGCCACGATCGCGTTGAAGTCGTCCTTGCCCAGCGTTTTTACCGAATCGATCAGCGCCGGCGCGAAACTGCTGCCCATCGCGTTCGGGCCGTGACAAACATGGCAGTCGCTGTGATAGCGGCGAAATCCGTTATAGGTGCCGAAGTCGACCTTGCCGCCGACGATGCGGTAGGGTTTTTCCTCTTGCGCGGCGGCCGGCGCCGGCGTCAGCCCGCTCGCGCCCAGGATCGCCAACAAGCCCAAGATCGCCGACACGCTCATCGTTGAAGCTGGGGCGGCCGCGGCAAGCCGCCGCCGCAAAGGCATGGCCAGGGTCACGTCATCCTCCCTGTTCGTTCGCGGGCGCGTTATGGACGCGCCTCAGGCTTTAAAGAAATCCGCCCCGGCATCGCAATGCGATGCCGGGGCGGTTGCTTACGTCGTCGCAGGTCGAATTAATCGCCGAGCGAGAAGACGGTCAACTGACCGCCCAGCTGCGTGTAGCTGGCCAGCGCCTTGTAGGCGCCAACCGCGCCCAGTCCGTCAGTGTCTTTCTCGAGGCCCGCGGCCATGCCGATGCCGGCCCAGCCGCCCACACCCGACAGCACCGCGATGTATTGCTTGTTCTTGTGCATGTAGGTGTTGACGTTGCCGATGATGCCCGACGGGGTCTTGAACTTGTACAATTCCTTGCCCGTCGCCGTATCCACGGCCTTCAGATAGCCCTCGAGAGTGCCGTAGAACGCCACGTCGCCAGCGGTGGCGAGCGCGCCGCTCCAGACCGAGAACGGCTCGGCCTTCGACCACTTGATGGCGCCCTTGCCGGCGTCCCAGGCGATGAAGTTGCCGAGGTTGCTCTTGCCCGCAGGCGGGAACATGCTCAACGTCGCTCCCACATAGGGCTGGCCAGCGGTGTAGGACACCTTGAACGGCTCGTAGTCCATGCACACCTGGTTGGTCGGCACGTAGAACAGCTTCGTCTTCGGCGAGTACGCCGCCGGCTGCTGGTCCTTGGTCCCCAGGGCCGCCGGGCATATGCCCTTCGAGTTCTTGTCTTCGCCCGTCTGCTGGGTGCTGTACGCCTTCACCACTTGCGGACGGCCGGTGGCCTTGTCGACGTGCGTGGCCCAGTTCACCGTCGGATCGTACTTTTCGGCCACCAGCAGCTCGCCGGTGATCCGATCCATGGTGTAACCGAAACCGTTACGGTCGAAGTGGACGAGAACCTTGCGGGCCTTGCCGGCGACTTCCTGATCCACCAGGATCATTTCGTTGATGCCGTCATAGTCCCACTCGTCGTGCGGGGTCATTTGATAGACCCACTTGGCCACGCCGGTATCCACGTCGCGGGCGAAGATGGTCATCGACCAGCGATTGTCGCCGGGACGCTGCACCGGGTTCCAGGTGCTGGGATTGCCAGACCCGTAATAAACCAGGTTCAACGCCGGATCGTACGAATACCAACCCCAGGTGGCGCCGCCACCGATTTTCCATTGATCGCCCTGCCAGGTATTGGTGCCGGAGTCCTTGCCCACCGGCTTGCCGAGATGGGTGGTCTTCACCGGATCCAACAGGGTCTGGTCGTCCGGCCCCATGGAGAAGCCGCGCCAAACCATCTTGCCGTCCTTGATGCTGTACGCGGTCATGTGGCTTTGCACGCCGAACTCGCCGCCGGAAATGCCGACGAGCACTTTGTCCTTGATTACCTGCGGCGCGCTGGTGCCCGTGGCGCCCTTCTTCGGATCGCCGTTGACGACCTTCCACGCGACTTGGCCGGTCCTGGCGTCCAACGCCACCAGGGTGGTGTCGGCCTGGTAGAGGAAGATCTTGCCGTCACCGTAGGCCACGCCGCGATTGACCGTATCGCAGCACATGACCGGGATGACGCTCGGATCTTGCTTCGGCTCGTACTTCCAGATGATGCGCGCGTTGTCGTTGAGGTCGAGCGCGAACACCTTGTTGGGGAACGGCGTGTGGATGTACATCGTGTCGCCGATCACCAGCGGGCCGCCTTCGTGGCCGCGCAACACGCCGGTGGAGAAGGTCCATGCCACCTTCAACTTGCTGACATTGGCCTTGGTGATTTGGTTCAAGGTGCTGTAGCGGGTGTTGGCGTAGTCGCCGGTGGGCATCGCCCAATTGGCCGGATTCGCCGCCAGTTTCGCCACTTCCTCGTTCGCCGATGCGACGAACGGAACGACCGCGGCGCCGGCGACAAGCAGTGCGTTGAGCCTCCAGGATAACTTCATTCAAAACCTCCCTAGTATTGTCATCACACGAGCGCCCCGCGTCAGCGAGACCCCGTCAGTTCCAATTCCTGGCGGCGACAGGCGCAAACCGAGCCACCACCGTGACAGACCATCACCCCGGCATCCGCGGTCCATCGGGCTTCCATTCGCGGAAACGCGCTTTGCGCCGTCGCCCACTTTGTCGATTGCTCGACGCCGCCGACGACGCAAGGCAAGCCGGAGAGTGCGCACATCATAGCGCCAACAAACATTCCCGCAAGTCGTTAGCGGTGTTATGAGGAATGAAATTCGCGTTCGACTCGACTCGACTCTAGTTGTATTAGTAATATTTCATGTTGCACCGCACCGCATGGCTGGCCGCCGCGCTTGTTCTCACTTCGGGATACGCGCGCGCCGATCTTGCTTCGCCCGCCGAAGCGGGCTTCGCCAAGGCGGGGGCGCTGGCGGTGGAGGAAATCGCCCCCGGCATATTCGTGCATGCCGGCCCGCACGAGGATCTGATCCAACCGAACCAGGGCGACATCGCCAATATCGGCTTTGTCGTCGGCACCGAAGCGGTGGCGGTGATCGACACCGGCGGCAGCCGCAAGATTGGCGAGGCGCTGCTTGCCGCCGTGCGCGCGCGCACCCCGCTCCCCATCCGCTATGTCATCCTCACCCATGTTCACCCCGATCACATCTTTGGCGCCGCCGCCTTCATGGCGGAAAAACCTCAGGTCGTCGGCCATGCGCGCCTGCCCGCCGCGCTCGCGGCGCGCGGCGCCCACTACCGCCGCAACATGGAGCGCGATCTCGGCCTGGACGCCGCCGACCTGACGGTGGTGGCGCCCG
>CAZIVY010000048.1:0-23485 GCA_964542505.1 uncultured Rhodospirillaceae bacterium | reverse complement strand
GGAGGGGGACAAGGTCGCCGCCGGCAAGATCATCGCCGAGATCGAAACCGACAAGGCGACGATGGAATATGAAGCCGTGGACGACGGCGTGGTGGGCAAGATCCTGGTTCCCGCCGGCACCGAGAACATCGCCGTCAACGCGCCCATCGCCATCATCCTGCAGGAAGGCGAAAGCGCTGCATCCGCCAGCGTCCCGACGCCCGCGCCGACGCCCGTCAAGGCGCCAGCAACAATGGCGTCAACCCCAACGCCGCCGACCAACGGCAAGGGCGCAGCGCCCGCAACCCTCGCGCCTTCAGGCGCGCCCCCAACAACCGTCGGTGGCCGCGTGTTCGCCAGTCCCTTGGCGCGGCGTTTGGCGGCGCAAGCGTCGCTCGATCTCGCCCGCGTAGCCGGCAGCGGACCGCACGGACGCATCGTCAAGGCCGATATCGAAAGCGCCGCGACCGCCGGCGCCGCGGCGGCGGCGCCCGCAAAAATGCTGGCGGCGGAGCCGCCCGCTGGAAGGCCCGCACCCGCGCCTGCTGCCGCGCCAATGCCGCCACTGGCGCAGGGTTCGCTGGCGCCATCGCCCGGCACGGCTTTCACCGAAGTGCCGCTCAACAATTTCCGCAAGGTGGCGGCGCGGCGGCTGACCGAGGCCAAGCAGACGATCCCCCATTTCTATCTGACCATCGATTGCGCCATCGACGAGCTTCTGGCCCTGCGCCAGAAGGTCAACACCCTAACCGACGGGGCCAAGGTTTCGGTCAACGATTTCATCATCCGCGCCGTGGCGCTGGCGCTGGTCAAGGTACCCGACGCCAATGCCAGTTTTGGCGGCGACCGCGTGTACCGCTATCACAGCGCCGATATCGCCGTGGCGGTGGCCATCGAGCACGGCCTGATCACGCCCATCGTGCGCAACGCACAGACGAAAAGCGTGCTGCGGATTTCCGCCGAGATGAAGGACCTTGGCATTCGCGCCCGCGCCGGCAAGCTGAAGCTGGAGGAATTCCAGGGCGGCACCTTCACCGTCTCCAATCTCGGCATGTTCGGCATCAAGCAGTTCGACGCCGTGATCAACCCGCCCCAGGCCTGCATCCTGGCGGTGGGGGCGGGCGAGCAGCGCGCGGTGGTCTTGGGCGGCCAGCTTGCGGTGGCGACGCTGATGACCTGCACGCTTTCCGTCGATCACCGCACGGTGGACGGGGCGCTCGGCGCCAAGTTCCTCGCCGCCTTCAAGGCCGGCATCGAGGAACCTCTGAGCCTTCTCCTGTAGGGTGCCGAGAATGGCGGACGGAGTTCGCGTGAAATTAAGCGAAAAGCTGGCGCGCTTTTCCGATCATTGGAAGCCGCGCCTTGTCGAAGCCGTCGACGACTACGACGTCAAGGTAGTGAAAATCAAAGGCAATTTCGTTTGGCATAAACATGATGCCGAGGATGAATTGTTCCTTGTGTTGAAGGGCCGATTTCGCATGGACTTCCGCGACCGCCAAATTGAATTGGGCGCGGGCGAGATGATCGTCGTGCCGCGCGGCGTCGAACACAACCCCTTCGCGGCGGAGGAATGCGAGATTCTGCTGTTCGAGCGCCGTGGGGTCGTGAATACGGGCGATGCGACGCCTGGTGAATACACGCGGACCGTTCTCGAGAGAATCTGATCCATGGCCGATACTTCCTTCGACCTGATCGTGGTTGGCGGCGGGCCGGGCGGCTACGTCGCCGCCATCCGCGCCGCGCAGCTCAAGCTGAAAGTAGCGCTGGTGGAGCGCGAGCATCTGGGCGGCATCTGCCTCAACTGGGGCTGCATCCCCACCAAGGCGCTGCTGCGTTCGGCGGAGATTTGGGAACTGATCCGCCACGCCGACCAGCATGGCTTCAGCGTTCAAGGGGCGAGCTTCGATCTCGCCAAGGTCGTGGCGCGCTCGCGGAAAATCGCCGCGCAGCTTAACGGCGGGGTCAAGCACCTGCTGAAGAAAAACAAGGTGACGGTGTTCGACGGCCAGGGCGCGCTGGCCGGCAAGGGCAATGTCGCGGTGCTCAAGGACGGGCAGCCGGTCAATATGCTTTCCGCGCCCCATGTCGTGCTGGCGACGGGCGCCAGGGCGCGCTCGCTGCCGGGGTTGGAGCCCGACGGCAAGCTCATATGGACCTACAAAGAGGCGATGGTGCCGCCCACGATGCCGAAATCGCTTCTGGTGGTGGGTTCCGGCGCCATTGGCATCGAGTTCGCCAGCTTTTACCTGAGCCTCGGCGCCGAGGTGACGGTGGTGGAAATCCTCGACCGCGTGCTGCCGGTGGAGGACGAGGAGATTTCAACCCTTGCCCGCAAGTCGTTCGAAAAGCAGGGGATGAAAATCCGCACCGCGACCTCGGTCACTGAGCTGAAGAAAGGAACGAACGGCGTCGCCGCGACCCTCAAGGACAAGGCCGGAAAAACCGAAACCCTGACCGTCGATCGCGTCATCCTCGCCGTCGGCATCGTCGGCAATGTGGAGAAAATCGGTATCGAGGGCACCAAGATAAAGGTCGAGAAGTCGCATGTCGTGGCCGACGGCTATGGCCGCACGGCCGAGCCCGGCGTCTACGCCATTGGCGACCTCGCGGGGCCGCCCTGGCTCGCCCACAAGGCCAGCCACGAAGGCGTGGCGTGCGTGGAGAAGATCGCCGGGGTCGCCGGTGTCCATCCGCTCGACGTCTCGCGCGTGCCCGGCTGCACCTATTGCCGCCCGCAGGTGGCGTCCGTGGGCCTGACCGAGGCCCAGGCCAAGGCCGCCGGGCGCAACGTCAAGATCGGCCGCTTTCCCTTCCTCGGCAACGGCAAGGCGATCGCGCTCGGCGAGACCGAGGGCCTGGTGAAAACAGTGTTCGACGCCGCCAGCGGCGAATTGCTCGGCGCCCATATGATCGGCGCCGAAGTGACCGAGCTCATTCAGGGCTACGCCATCGCCCGCACGCTCGAATCGACCGAGGCCGAGCTGATGCACACCATCTTCCCCCATCCGACGCTGTCCGAGATGATGCACGAAGCGGTGCTTGACGCTTACGGCCGCGCGATCCATTTCTAGCAGCGTGGATACCACCCGTCCCCGCCATCCCGAAAAGGCCCACCGGCCCGACAACCCGCCGTTGCGCAAGCCGCCGTGGATCAGGGTCAAGGCGCCGACGTCGCCGGCTTATGCCGAGACCAAGGCGCTCATGCGCCGGCTTGGCCTGCACACGGTATGCGAGGAAGCCGCCTGCCCGAACATCGGCGAATGCTGGTCGCAAAAGCACGCGACGGTGATGATCCTGGGCGACATCTGCACCCGCGCCTGCGCCTTTTGCAACGTCGCCACGGGCAAGCCCGGCGACCTCGACCCGCACGAGCCCGAGCATGTGGGGCAGGCGGCGGCGGCGCTGGGCCTTGCCCATCTTGTCGTCACCAGCGTCGACCGCGACGATCTGGCGGACGGCGGCGCGCGGCAATTCGTGCGCACGATCGAGGCGATACGCAAGTCCGCGCCCGGCGCCACCATCGAGGTGCTGACGCCCGATTTCCTGCGCAAGGACGGCGCGGTCGAGGCGGTGGTGGCGGCGGCGCCCGACGTCTACAATCACAACCTCGAGACCGTGCCGCGCCTTTACCCCAGCATCCGGCCTGGCGCGCGCTATTTCGCCAGTCTGCGCTTGCTGGCGCGGGTCAAGGAATTGTCGCCGGCGATGTTCACCAAGTCGGGGCTGATGGTCGGGCTGGGCGAGGAACCGGACGAGGTGTTGCAGGTGATGGACGATCTGCGCGAGGCGCAAGTCGATTTCCTCACCATCGGCCAGTATCTCCAGCCGACGCCCAAGCACGCCGCCGTCGCCCGCTTCGTGCCCCCGGACGAGTTCGAGGTCTTGCGCCAGCGCGCCTACGGCAAGGGCTTTCTCATGGTCGCGGCGTCGCCCCTCACGCGCTCGTCCTATCTGGCGGGGGACGATTTCGCCCGCTTGCGCGCGGCGCGGCTGGCCTTGCGCGCCTGACACATGCCGACCCATGCCGAACGGCGTGTGCTTCCCTACACGCCGCGGGAGATGTTCGAGCTGGTGGCGGCCATCGACCGCTACCCCGAGTTCCTGCCCTGGTGCGTGGCGGCGCGCGTCAACAAGCGCGAGGGCGACGTGGTATGGGCCGACATGGTGATCGGGTTCCGCCTCTTTCGCGAACGCTTTACCTCGCGCGTCACCCTTGATCGCCCGAACATGGTCATCGACGTGGCCTATGACCACGGCCCGCTGCGTCATCTCGACAACCGCTGGCGCTTCGAGGCTCACGGCGAGGGCCAGTGCCTGGTGGATTTCCGCGTCGATTTCTCTTTCCGCTCGCGCCTCCTTCAGCTCGCGGTCGAGGCCCTGTTCAACGAGGCGGTGCGGCGCATGGTGGGCGCCTTCGAAAGCCGTGCCTTGGCCTTGTACGGCCCGCGTTCGCCGCCGCCCGCTTCTGGAGTCTGATTCAGTCAGGTTGAACCGCGCCGTTCATGGTTCGAGACGCTCGCCCCGAGCAAAGCCCGGGTCGAGCCCTCACCACGAAAGGCTGCTTTAAAGCCCGTTCGTCCCGAGGGCGCCCGGAGGGCGGGTCTCGAGGGGCGAACGGAAAAGAGGCGAACATTTGGGCCATCGGTCTTAACGCAAATTAAGCGGTGGCGGATTAGCTTTTGGGCGAACCGCCGCCATGAACAACCATTTCCTCAGCCGCTACTTGCCGGCCGCCATCGTCGTCGCGGGCGCCTGGGCGATCGCGCTCTTCTTTTATCTTTCCACGGGCTTCGCCGGCGCGCTCGAGGGGCAGTACCGCGATCCCGACGATTACATGCGCCTCTTGCAGGTAGGGCGGTGGCTGGATGGCGCCGGGTGGTACGACACGACGATGCCGCGCCTCAACCCGCCGGCGGGGATCGAGCTTCATTGGTCGCGGCTGGCCGATCTGCCGCTCGCCGCCGTCATCGCCTTGACCGAGCATTGGCTGGGGCGGGAAGGGGCGATGCACGCCGCCGCGCTCGCCGTACCCTCAGGCCTATTCCTCGGCTTTCTTGCGTTGACGGTGTGGATGGCGCGCCCATCGCTGCCGCGCGCGGCCGCCCCGTTGATGGCGTTGTTCGCGATTTTCCCGCCTCCCCTGTTCGGTCATTTCCTGCCCGGCCGCGTCGATCACCACGGCTGGCAGATCATGCTGGTGGCCTTCGCTCTCGGCGCCTTCAGCCGCATGGTGGCGCGTCCCGCCGCGGCGGAGAGCGGGGGCGGGCCGGAGCGCCTGGCGGAAGCCGTTGGTATCGCCTTCGCGCTTGGACTGTGGATCGGCGGCGAGATCGTGCCCTGGCTGGCGGCGTTCAACGCGGTGCTGGCCGCGCTCTGGGTCGCCGATGGCCGCGCCGCGGCCCGCTTGGGCTTGCGGTTCTCCGGCGCGCTAGTGCTCGCTTGCGCCGCGCTGCTGGCGCTGGCCCGCCCGCCGGGGCGCCTGTTCGAGGTCTCCTGCGACAGTTTTTCCATCCTCCACGTCGTGCTGGCGTCGGCGGCGTTCGCGTTCTGGCTGGTGCTCGACCGCGGTCGCTGGCGGGATGGTACGCGCACAGGTCGCGCCGCTTTGGCCGCCGCCGCCGCCGCTGTCGCCGGGGCGCTTCTATTCGCCCTCTTTCCCGAATGCCGCTCGGGCCCCTATGCCGCCGTGCCGCCGGAATTGGCCGAGATTTGGCTGAAGAACGTGAGCGAGGCGAAGCCGCTTTGGACGGCGTTCAGCCGCAACCCGATCTACTTGCCGCTATTTCTAAGCGGCGTGCTGCTGGCAGGGGCCAGCGCGGCGTTTGCCGCCTGGCGCGGCAAGGGGCGCGCGCGGCGCCTGTGGTTGATGCATCTCTGGCTGCTCGCCTCGGCGCTGGCCATGTCGTTCTGGCAACTGCGGACGCTGAGCTTCGCGCTCCTGTTCGCCCTGGTGCCGCTGGTCCGCTTCGCTTGCGGCTTGGCGTCGTTTCGAGCCCTCGTCCGGCCTGGCCCCTTGCGGCGGGTGGCGGCGACAATGGGCGGCGTGCTGCTCTGCGGGCCGGTGGCGTTGCTGATCCTGCCGATGGTGGCGGACCTGGCCGAGAGCGGGTCCCTTGGCAAGGTAGCGACAGGCAAGCCCGAAGCCGCCTGCGACCTCCGTTTGGCGGCGTCCGTACTCAACGACCCGCGTGGCTTCGGCGACCGTCCGCGCCTGATCGCCGCCTTCATCGACATGGGGCCGGAGATCCTGTTCCGCACGCGGCACGCGGTGCTGGCCGCGCCCTATCACCGCAATACCGCCGGCATTCTCGACAGCTTCGCGTTTCTCGACGCCGCTGACGCCGGCGCGGCGTGGGAACTGGCGCAGCGGCGCGGCATCGAAGCGGTGCTCTTCTGTCCCACGGCATGGGAAATGCGCGCCCACCGGCGTGGCGTGGCGGGTGTCGGCGGCTTTCTCAGCGCGCTCGCTGTCGGCGAGGCGCCCGACTGGCTCGAGCCGGTGCTTTTGCCGCCGGCGTCGCGGCTGCGGCTTTACGTCCGCCGCCCTTGATCCCGAGCGCGGCGGCGGCGAGAGCCAGCGCGTCGCGCACCGTCGCCAGCCGCACCGCCTCGCGCCCGATGTCCCCATAGTCGATTTGCCGATGCGCCGTTTCGCCATTTCGCCGCGCTACCGCGATATGCACCCGCCCCACGGGCTTGGCGGCGCTGCCCCCGCCGGGGCCGGCGATGCCGGTGCACGACAAGGCCAGTCCCGCCTGCGCCCGGTTCAGCGCCCCTTTGGCCATGGCCCGCGCCACCGCCTCGCTCACCGCGCCGAAATGGGCGATGAGCGCCGGATCGACGCCCAGATCCTCTGCCTTCGCCCGGTTCGAATAGACGACGAAGCCGCGCTCCACCACGGCGGACGAGCCGGCGATGGCGGTCAGCACGCCGGCTATCAGCCCGCCGGTGCACGATTCCGCCGTCACGATCATTTCTCTCCGCTCGCGGCAGGCGTCGAGAAGAGCGGCGGCTTGCCGCAGAAGGCCGGGCTTGAAACTCATGCGCCCGGCATCAGATAACGTAGCGCCATGATGCCGGCAGCGGCATAGAGTCCGGCGACGCCATCGTCGAGCATGATGCCGAGCGGCGCGTGGACTTGGCGATCGACCCAGCTCGCGGGCCACGGCTTCCAGATATCGAAGAGGCGAAACAACGCGAACGCCACGGCGTAATGCAGCGGATCGAGCGCCGCCGGCAGCAACGCCAGCCACTGGCCGAAAACTTCGTCCGCCACCACCCGGCCGGGATCGGATTCTTCCACCTCCCGCAAATAAACGCCGATGGCCCACCACCCGGCGAGGAAAATCGCCGCCGCCCCAAGCGCCAGCGCCATCCATCCTCCCCACCACTGCAGGGCGAACGCGAAGGGGAGGGCGGCGAGCGATCCCCACGTCCCCGGCGCCGGCGCTATCAGGCCCGACCCGAACCAGGTGGCGATCAGCGTCGCCGGATGCCAGGGCGATGGGTGCGCGTTCATCGCCGCTCCGGCCATGCCAGCCACAGCGCCAGGCCGCCCAAGGTGGCGCCCAGCAGCCAGCGTTGCGCCCGGCGCATTCCGGGGTAAGCGCGCAGGCGCTCGCCGAGCGTGCCGGCGGTGAGCGCGATGGCCGCCAAATACGTCAGTCCCAAGCTGCCCAGAATGGCGCCCAGAAGCGCGATTTGCGCGCCCACCGCCCCGCGCGCCGGATCGGCGAATTGCGGCAGGTAGGCAAGGAAGAACAACGCCACTTTGGGGTTGAACAGGTTGGTCAGCACCGCCTGGCGGAAGATGCGAATCATGGCGGCGCCCTGCAACGGCGCCGCAGGTATCGCGGCCTTGGCGTCGTCGGCGGCGAAACAATCCCACGCCAGATAAAGCAGGTAAGCGACGCCCAGATAGCGCACGGCGTCGTAGGCCAGCGGCCAGGCGCGGAACAACCCGGCGAGGCCCATCGCGGCGGCGGCGATATGAACCATGAGGCCGCAGCCGATGCCGGCGGTGGCCAGCAGGCCGGCGGCGCGTCCCTGCGCCAGACTGCGCGCGGCGACGTAAAGCGTATCCGGTCCCGGCGACACCACCAGCACCACGACGCCAAGCAGGAAGGCGGCGAATACCGGCCCCTCGGGCAAGAGCGGGATCATGCCCCAGGCCGCGCCGGCAAACGCACCGTCGCCGTCGCTTGCGCCGCGATGCCTTCGCCGCGGCCAAGAAAGCCGAGCTTCTCGGTCGTCGTCGCCTTGACGCTGACGCGCTCGAGCCCGAGGCCAAGCAGCGCGGCGATGCGCTCGCGCATCCGCTGGCGATGAGGCGAAATGCGCGGGGCCTCGCAGATCAGCGTGACATCCACATGCGATATCGCGCCGCCGCGCGCCGCCACCAATTCACCCGCGTGGCGCAGGAAGATCTCCGACGGCGCGTTCCGCCAGCGCGCATCGCCGGGCGGAAAGTGCTGGCCGATGTCGCCTTCGGCCAGCGCGCCCAACAGCGCGTCGGTCAGCGCGTGCAGCCCCACGTCCGCGTCCGAATGGCCGGCAAGTCCGCGCTCGCCCGCGATATGAACGCCGCACAGCCAAAGCGGCCTTGATCCGTCGTCGGCAAAGGCATGGGTGTCGAAGCCGCCGCCGACGCGCACCTCGCCCGCGCGCGCGGACAGGATGCGTTCGGCGCGCGCAAAGTCCTCCTCGCGCGTGACTTTAAGGTTGTCCTCGTCGCCGGCCACCACGGCGACATCCATCCCCGCCGCCATGGCCACCGCCGCGTCGTCCACCGCGTCGCCGCCCGCCTGCGCGGCGTGAGCGGCGCGAAGGGCGGCGTAGTGAAACGCTTGCGGCGTCTGCGCCCGCCACAAACCGCCGCGATCCACCGCACCGGCGACGCGCCCGCCCTCCGCCCGCTTCAGCGCGTCCACCACGGCCAAGGCGGCGATGGCGCCGGGCGCGGCATCGAGCGCGGCGATGCAACGCCCAATCGCCTCGGCGCTCACCAGCGGACGCGCGCCGTCATGGACGAGGACAAGGAGCGGAGCATCCGCCGCCAGCGCCTCGAGGCCAAGGCGGACCGATTCCTGGCGCGTCGCGCCGCCAACAACCGGCGGCCGCAAATCGAACTCCCGCGCCGCCTGATCGTAGAGCGCGCGGTCCGCGTCGTGGATGACGGCCTGCACCATCCTCACCGCCGGATGGCGGGCGAAGGCGGCCAAAGTGTGCGACAACAGTGGCCGGCCGGCGAGCAGGCGGTATTGCTTCGGCACGTCCCCCCTGGCGCGAAGGCCTCGGCCGGCGGCGACGACGATGGCGGCGGTGGTCATGGGCTGAAACTAGCAGGATGCCGCGAAATCCGCCCGCCTACGCTGCCGCTTTGAGCGGCTTGCCTTGCCGGGCTGCCTTCGCTAGTTTGCATAGGAATTAAGCATTTGACGCCAGTGCTCAAAATATGGCCATTCATCTAGGCAACATCGTCATCGCCGAGCCGGTCATCCTGGCCCCCATGTCCGGGGTCACCGACTTGCCGTTCCGCCGCCTGGTGAAGCGCTGCGGGGCCGGGCTGGTGGTCTCGGAAATGATCGCCAGCGAGGCGATGATTCGCGAATCCCGCCGCTCCCTTACCATGGCGTCGTCGGCGGCGGACGAATTTCCCATGGCCGTGCAGTTGGCGGGTTGCGAGCCGCGCGTCATGGCCGAGGCGGCCAAGCTCAACGCCGACCGCGGCGCCTCCCTGATCGACATCAACATGGGCTGCCCGGTGAAGAAGATCGTCAACGGCCATGCCGGCTCGGCCCTCATGCGCGACCTCGATCACGCCCGCCAGATCATCGAGGCGACGGTCAAGGCGGTGCCGTTGCCGGTGACGCTCAAGATGCGCACCGGCTGGGACAACGAGACCCGCAATGCCCCCGAACTGGCGCGCATCGCCGAGGACGTGGGCGTACGCATGATCACCGTGCACGGCCGCACGCGCTGCCAGTTGTTCGACGGCCGCGCCGACTGGTCCTTCGTTCGCCGGGTGAAGGAGGCGGTGTCGCTGCCGGTGATCGTCAACGGCGATATCGCCACCGTCGACGACGCGGAACGGGCGCTGGCGGAATCGGGCGCCGACGGGGTGATGGTCGGGCGCGGCGCCTATGGCCGTCCATGGCTGCTGCGCCAAGTCATCCATTTCCTCCGCACCGGCGAGCGTCTTCCCGATCCGCCGCTGGCGGAACAGTTGCAAATCGTCCTCGCCCATTACGACGACATCCTTGAACACCACGGCGTGGAGCGCGGCACGCTTCTGGCCCGCAAGCACCTCGCCTGGTACGCCAAGGGCCTGCCGGGCGCGGCCGAATACCGGTCCAGCATCATGCGCCTTACCGGCGTCGATACGGTTCGCGCCGCCATTCGTGCGCTTTACGAACCGGCCATCGCCGCCCCGCGCGCCTTGCGCGCCAACCATGCGGATGAGGGCGGCCGCGACGCCCCGCGCGCCTTGCCCGCCAACCATGCGGATGAGGGCGGCCGCGACGCCCCGCGGTCATGAGCGCGCGGCCCAAAAGCGCCAGCCCAATTCCGCTGATCGTCGAGCGCGCGGTCGACGCCGGCGCCATTCTCGGCGCTTTGCCCGACCCCATCGTCCTCATGGACGCCAATGGGCGCCTGACCTATGCCAACCCGGCGGCGGAGCAGTTCTTCGAGACCAGCGCCACATTGTTGTGCCGCCAGCGCCTGCACGACCTGGTGCCCTTCGGCAGCCCCATCCTGGACCTGGTGGGGCGCGTGCAGGCCGACGGTCACGGGCGCAGCGAATACGGCGTCGGTTTCGGCACTCCCCGCATCGGTTATCGCAACGTCGATATCCAAGCGACGCCGCTGCCCGAGGCGCCAGGGTGCGTGGTGGTGCGCTTCGAGGCCCGCTTCATGGCTGACAGGATCGACCGCCAGCTTACCCACCGCGGCGCCGCCCGCTCCATGAGCGGTATGGCGGCAGTTCTGGCGCATGAAATCAAGAACCCGCTGTCGGGGATTCGCGGCGCGGCGCAGCTCTTGGAACAAGGCGCCGCGCCCGCCGACAAGGATCTGAGCCGCCTCATTTGCGACGAAGCCGACCGCATCCGCGCGCTGGTGGATCGCATGGAGGTGTTCGCCGATCCGCGCCCGCTCGAACGCGGGCCGGTGAACATTCACCAGGTGCTCGACCGCGTTATGCGCCTGGCCCAGGCCGGTTTCGGCGCCCATCACCGCTTCGTCAACCGCTACGATCCGTCACTGCCGCCGGTGCTGGGGCACCGCGACAGCCTGGTGCAGGTGTTTCTCAATCTGGTGAAGAACGCCGCCGAGGCGGCGCCCGACGTGGGCGGCGAAATCGTCCTCGCCAGCGCCTACCGTCACGGCCTCCGGCTCACGGCGCGCGGCAGCCAGGAACGGCTCGAACTGCCGCTCGAAATCGGCGTCCAGGACAACGGCCCGGGCGTGGCGGAGGAAATCAAGCCGCATCTTTTCGATCCCTTCGTCAGCACCAAGCGGCGCGGCACCGGCCTCGGGCTGGCGCTGGTGGCGAAGATCATCGGCGACCACGGCGGCGTGATCGAATGCGACAGCCGGCCGGGCCGCACCTTGTTCAATGTTCGTTTGCCCGTGCATCCGGGCGGGCTGGAGGATCGCCCATGAGCCTCGGCACCGTTCTCATCGCCGACGACGACCGCGCCATTCGCACGGTGCTCGACCATGCCCTGGGCCGCGCCGGCTACGACGTGCGCTGTACCGGCAACGCCGCCACCTTGTGGCGTTGGGTGAGCGACGGCGAAGGGCAGGTGGTCATCGCCGACGTCATCATGCCCGACGAGAACGGCCTCGATTTGCTGCCGCGCATTCGCAAGCTGCGCCCCGATCTGCCGGTGGTGGTGATGAGCGCGCAGAACACGCTGCTCACCGCGGTCAAGGCCACGGAACGCGGCGCCTTCGAGTATCTGCCCAAACCCTTCGACCTGAAGGAGCTGATTTCGGTGGTCGAGCGCGCCATCCGTCAGCGCAAGGGGATCGCCCAGGCGCCGGGGCAGGCGGAGGAAGAGCGCTTGCCGCTCATCGGGCGCTCGCCGGCCATGCAGGAAATCTACCGCGTTCTCGCCCGCCTCATGGGCACCGATTTGACGGTGATGATCAGCGGCGAGTCGGGGACGGGCAAGGAGCTGGTAGCGCGCGCGCTCCACGATTACGGCAAGCGCCGCAACGGTTCCTTCGTCGCCGTCAACATGGCGGCGATCCCGCGCGAATTGATCGAGAGCGAACTCTTCGGCCACGAAAAGGGCTCCTTCACCGGCGCCAGCGCCCGCGCCGCCGGGCGCTTCGAACAGGCCGAGGGCGGCACGCTGTTTCTCGACGAGATCGGCGACATGCCGCTGGAGGCGCAGACGCGGCTCTTGCGGGTGCTCCAGCAGGGCGAGTACACCACCGTCGGCGGGCGGACGCCCGTGCGCGCCAATGTGCGCATCGTCGCCGCCACCAACCGCGACCTGCGCCAGCAGATCAACCAGGGGCTGTTCCGCGAGGATCTGTTCTACCGCCTGAACGTCGTCCCGCTCCGCCTGCCGCCGCTGCGCGAGCGCACCGACGACATCCCCGACCTCATGCGTCATTTCTTCGCCGGCGCGCGGGCGGAGGGCCTGCCCCACAAGACGTTGACGGCCGAGGCGACCGAGCGCCTCAAGCGCTACCGTTGGCCCGGCAATGTGCGCGAGCTTGAGAACCTGGTCCGCCGCCTGGCGGCGCTTTACGCCGAGGAAGTGATCGGCATCGACGCCATCGAGGCCGAGTTGGCGGAACCGGCCCCGGCCAATGCCGACGCGGCATCGGCGGGCGCGGGCAATTTATCCACGGCCGTGAGCGGCCACCTCGAGCGCTACTTCGCCGCGCATGGCGACGGTTTGCCGCCGGCCGGGCTCTATCACCGCATCTTGCGGGAAATCGAAGCGCCGCTGATTTCGCTCTCGCTTTCGGCGACGCACGGCAACCAGATCAAGACCGCCGAACTTCTTGGGCTCAATCGCAACACGCTGCGCAAGAAAATCCGCAGCCTCAACATCCGGGTCATGCGCGGCATCTCCTGATGCCGGCCCGCAACAAGCCGGTTGTGCTCTCGCCGTTGCCTGTGGGATAATCGCCACAGTTGAGGCGTGGCGGCAACACTCCAGCCTTTCCAGCCTTTCCAGCCTTCAAGCGTGGACCAGAGCCCTGGTGTCGTGTTTCTAACATTTGATACCCCCTCCATCCATCCGTCATCGCCGCCCCCGGATCACGGTCCGGGGGTGACCCGGCGATCCACGGATCGTGGATGCCCGGATCACCCCCGGGTCGAAGAGCCCGGGGGCGGGCATGACGACGGAGGGAACGATATGTCAGAGTCAGTACACTAGAATGGCCGAGGCGGTAGCGTCACCACGGGATATGCACGGGCGACGTACCTGGCGGCGATGGGCGCAGAGCTTGGCGCCGCGCTGGCCGGAACGTCGAGGCTCGGGCTTCAGGGTCGCGATCGCCCTTGGCGGCGCCGCGCTGGTCTCCGGCCTCGCCACCTTCTGGGCGCTTACCCCGGGCGGCTATCCCCTCGACGGCGCCACCTCCATCCGCGTGCTTCTATTGCTCGACCTGGTGCTGCTGCTGCTCCTCAGCGCCGTGGTCGCGACCCAGTTGGTGCGCTTGTGGATGCAGCGCCGGCGGGGCTCGGCGGGATCGCGCCTGCATGCCCGCATGGTGGTGCTGTTCAGCCTCGTCGCCATCATTCCCGCCATCGTCATGGCGGTGTTTTCGCTGCTCTTCTTCAACTTGGGCGTGCAGGCTTGGTTCAGCAACCGCGTCACCACCGCCGTCGATGCGTCGGTGGCCGTGGCGGAAGCCTATATCAGCGAGCACCGCAAGGTGGTTCAGTCCGAAATTCTCGCCATGGCGGCCGACCTCAACCGCGAGGCGCCGCGCCTGGTGCGAAACCCCGCTTTGTTCAACCAGATCGTGTCCACCCAGGCCCGCCTGCGCACTCTGCCCGAAGCCATCGTGTTCGACAGCACCGGTAGGGTGCTGGCGCGCTCGGGCCTGAGCCTGCTGATGGAATTCGAGCGCATGCCGCTGAGCGCGCTGAAGACCGCGGATTCTGGCGAAGTGGTGTTGATCGACGTGGACAGCGATGATCGCCTGCGCGCCCTGGTCCGGCTGGACAGGTTCGTCGACGCCTATCTTTATGTGGGCCGCTTCGTCGATCCGCGCGTCATCGACCACGTCGAGCGCACGCGCGACGCCGCCGCCCAGTACCGGCGCCTGGAATCGTCGCGGTCGGGGTTGGAGGTGACTTTCGCGGCGTTGTTCATCGTCGTCTCGCTCTTGGTGCTGCTGGCGGCGATCGGCTTCGGCCTCGCCATCGCCACCCGCTTGGTCACCCCCATCGGCGGAATGGTGGCCGCCGCCGAGCGCGTTCGCCAAGGCGATTTCAGCGTCCATGTGACCGAGGGCCGCAGCGACGACGAAATGGGCATTCTCGGCCGCGCGTTCAACCGCATGACCGATCAGTTGGCGGTGCAGCGGGCCGAGCTGGTCGAAGCCAACCGCCAGCTCGACGCCCGCCGCCGTTTTACCGAGGCGGTGCTGGGCGGCGTTTCCGCCGGCGTCATGGGCATCGGCCACGACGGGCGCATCACTCTGCCCAACCGCTCGGCGACCGAACTTCTGTCCGCCCGCGAGGACCAGTTGATCGGCCGGCCATTGGCCGAGGCGGTGCCGGAACTGGCGCCCTTGTTCGATGAGGTGGCGAAGGGATCCTCGCGCCAGGTCGAAAAGCAGATCATCTTGCGCCGCGGCGGCGCGACGCGGACGCTGCTGGCGCGCTTGGCCCGCGAGACCAGCGGCGAGGACACCGTCGGCTACGTGCTGACCTTCGACGACGTCACCGACTTGCTGGCCGCGCAGCGCACCGCCGCCTGGGCCGACGTCGCGCGCCGCATCGCCCACGAGATCAAGAATCCACTGACGCCCATTCAGCTTTCGGCCGAGCGCCTGCGCCGCAAGTACCTGAAGGAAGTGACCAGCGATCCCGAAGCCTTCGCCAAGTGCACCGATACGATCATACGCCAGGTGGGCGACATCGGGCGCATGGTGGACGAATTTTCCGCCTTTGCCCGCATGCCCCGCCCGGTATTTCGCCGCGAAAACCTCACCGACGTGGTGCGCCAAGCGTTGTTCGCCCAGCAGATGGGGCATGGGGACATCGACTACGTGACCGAACTGCCGGCGTCGCCGTTGCTCATGCGCTGCGACAGCCGCCAATTGGGGCAGGCGCTGAGCAACGTGCTGCTGAACGCCGCCCAGGCGCTGGAATTGCGTCCCCCGGCGGCGGCGGACGGCACGCCCGAGCGCGCCCGCATCGCGGTGCGGATCGACGTAGAATCCGACGGCGGATTGAGCGTCGCCGTCATCGACAACGGGCCGGGTTTGCCGGGCGAGGAGCGCGAGCGCCTGACCGAGCCCTATGTCACCACCCGCGCCGAGGGCACCGGCCTCGGCCTCGCCATCGTCAAGAAGATCATGGAGGAACATGGCGGCAGCCTCGTCCTCGGCGACGCTCCGGCGCCAGCGCGCGCGGCCGGTTCGGATAGCGCCGGAGCGGGCGCCTGCGTGATCCTGCGCTTCCCCGCCGCCTTGCGCGCGGCGCCGGAAACCGCGGAACCGGCCTTGGCCGGCGGCCCATTGGCCATGGGGGTCGGCCGTGGCGCATGACATCCTGATCGTCGACGACGAGGCCGACATTCGCGACCTTGTCGCCGGTATTCTGGGCGACGAGGGCTACGCCACCCGCACCGCCGCCGACAGCGACGCGGCCATGGGCGAGATGGCGCGGCGGCGGCCCAGTCTGGTGATTCTGGACATTTGGCTGCAAGGCAGCCGCTTGGACGGGCTCGAGCTCCTGGATCGCATGCGCCGCCTCGACCCCAGCCTGCCGGTGATCATGATCTCGGGGCACGGCACCATCGAGAGCGCCGTCGCCGCGATCAAGCGCGGGGCCTATGATTTCATCGAAAAGCCGTTCAAGGCCGATCGCCTGTTGCTGCAAGTGGCGCGCGCCGTGGAAGCGGCGAAGCTGAAGCGCGAGAACGAAGAACTGCGCACCCGCGCCGGCCGGGACATCGAGATGATCGGCTCCTCGGTGGCCATATCGGGCCTGCGCCAGGCGCTCGACCGCGTCGCGTCCACCAACAGCCGGGTGCTCATATCGGGACCGCCGGGATCGGGCAAGGAACTGGCGGCGCGGCTGCTGCACGTGCGCTCGCGCCGCGCCGAGGGCCCGTTCGTCGTGGTCAATTCCGCCTCCATGGCGCCGGAGCGGATGGAAAGCGAGTTGTTCGGCGTGGAGGAGGGGGCGCCCGGCGGCCTCAGGGCGCGCAAGATCGGCACCTTCGAGCAGGCGCACGGCGGCACGCTGTTCCTCGACGAAGTGGCCGACATGCCGCTGGAGACGCAGGGCAAGATCTTGCGCGTCCTGCTTGACCAGACGTTCGAGCGCGTGGGCGGCGACACGCGCGTGCAGGTGGACGTGCGGGTGGTGAGCGCCACCAGCCGCGATCTGTCGGCCGAAATCGCCGCGCGGCGGTTCCGCGAGGACCTTTTCCACCGCCTGAACGTGGTCCCGCTCAGGGTGCCCGCCATGCGCGAGCGGCGCGAGGATATCCCCATGCTCGCCCAGTATTTCATGAAGCGCGAGGCCGAGGCGCTCGGCCTGCCGGCGCGCGTGCTTGGCGACGACGCGCTGGCGGCGTTGCAGCGCGCGGAATGGCCGGGCAATGTGCGCGAACTGCGCAACCTGATCGCGCGCCTGCTCATCCTGGCGCCCGACGACCCGCGCCGCGTCATCGGCGCCGACGTGCTGCCGCCCGACGTGCCGCTGGGACCCGGAGTGCCGCGGGCGGATCGCGATCATCAGATCATGACCTTGCCGTTGCGCGAGGCGCGGGAGATTTTCGAGCGCGAGTATCTGGCCGCCCAGATCGCCCGCTTCGGCGGCAACATCTCGCGCACCGCGAACTTCGTCGGCATGGAGCGCTCGGCGCTCCACCGCAAGTTGAAGATGCTCGGCGTGAACGGCGAGGATCGCGTGGCGGAGGCGTCGGGATGAGCGGCGCCCGGCCGCCGTTCGCGGCGGCGCCATGCGATCGCCCCTGGCTTGCGGGGGCGCGGTGAAAGTCATCGTCTGCGGCGCCGGACAGGTCGGGTCCAGCATCGCCCGCCAGCTTGCCAGCGAGGGCAATGACATCACCATAATCGACCTGTCGGAAGACCTGATCCACAAGATCGGCGACGCCTACGACGTGCAGGGGATCGTCGGCTTCGCCTCGCATCCCGAAGTGCTCGAGCGCGCCGGAACCGCCGACGCCGACATGCTGATCGCGGTCACCTTTTCCGACGAAGTGAACATGGTCGCCTGTCAGGTGGCGCACGCGCTCTTCAACGTGCCCACCCGCATCGCCCGCATCCGCGCCCAGAACTACCTGAATCCGGAATGGGCCAAGTTGTTCGGCCCCGACCGCATGCCCATCGACGTCGTCATCTCGCCGGAAATCGAGGTGGCGCGCGCCATCTTGCGCCGATTGCAGGTGCCCGGCGCCTTCGACATGATGCCCTTCGTCGACGATCGCGTGCGCCTGATCGGCGTGCGGCTGACCGACGAATGCCCGGTCCTGAACACGCAATTGCGCGAGTTGACGTCGCTGTTTCCGGACTTGAACGCCGTGGTGACCGGCATCGTCCGCGACGACCGCCTGACGGTCCCCGGCTCCGACGAGCAGCTCCGGCGCGGCGACGAGATCTATTTCGTCGCCGAAACCGCCCAGGTGCCGCGGGCGATGTCGATCTTCGGCCACGACGAGCAGGAAGCGCGCCGCATGATCATCATCGGGGCCGGCAATGTCGGGTTGTTTCTCGCCAACCAGATCGAGGAGGTCAACCCGTCGGTCAAGCTCAAGCTGATCGAATCCAACAAGGCGCGCGCCGAATACGTCGCCGACAAGTTGCGCCATTCGGTGGTGCTGCACGGCGACGCCCTCGACGGCGAGATTCTCGGCGAAGCCAATGTGCGCGCGACCGAAGCCGTCATCGCGCTCACCAACGACGACGAGGTGAACATCCTGGCGTCCCTTCTCGCCAAGCGCGCCGGCTGCCAGCGCGCCATCACCCTGGTCAACAGCCGCGCCTACGGAACGCTGATCGCGTCGCTGGGCATCGACGTCGCGGTCAATCCGCGCGCCACCACCGTATCGACAATCCTCCAGCACATTCGCCGCGGCCGCATCCGCAGCGTGCAATCGCTGCGCGACGGCGCCGCCGAGGTGTTGGAGGCGGAGGCCCTGGAGACCTCGAGCCTGGTCGGCAAGCCGCTGCGCGACGTCGACCTGCCCGACGGCACGATCGTCGGCGCGATAGTGCGCGACGAGCAGGTGATCGTGCCCCGCGGCGACACGGTGATCGAGGCCAAGGACCGCGTGGTCATGTTCGCCCTCAAGGACGCGGTCAAGAAGGTGGAGAAGCTCTTTTCCGTCCGCCTGGACTTCTTCTAGGCCGGAGCGGCGAATCGGCTCTTGTCTCCGATACCGCGCATAGAATCCTTGTCAGCGCCCTCGTCCGGGATTATGTGTGCGTCACGGACGTGTGTGAATGACCCGCGAAGCCGAAGCGCTTCGCCAATAAAAACTGGCCAACGAAAGGCGAAACAAATGGCAACCGAACGGCCGCAAAACGTTCAAGACGTTTTCCTGAACCACGTGCGCAAGAACAAGACGCCCATCGTCGTGTTCCTGGTGAATGGCGTCAAACTGCAGGGCGTCATCAGTTGGTTCGACAATTTTTCGGTGCTTCTCCGGCGCGACGGCCACGTGCAACTGGTTTACAAGCACGCGATTTCGACCGTCATGCCGACCGGCCCGATATCGCTTTTTGAAGCCGCCGCGCCGGAAGCGGCGGGAGTGTCCTGACCGCATCGGCGGGCCCGGCATTGGATCGCTTGTGCCGTTGACCGGGCGCCGCCGCGGAGCGCTCGCCTGAGCGGCCGCCCGTCCGGTGTCGCCGTCACGCGGCGGCTGAAGGCCATTGTCCTGCACCCGGCGGGACGGCGCGTCGTCGACGAGCGGCGCCTGCCGGCGGCGCGACTCGAGGAGGCGTCGGGCCTCGCCCGCGCCATCGACCTCGAGGTGGTGGACGCCCAGGTCGTCCGCTTGCTCGCCCCGCGGCCGGGGACGCTGCTGGGCACCGGCAAGGTCGAGGAACTGGCGGCGCGCGTGAAGGAACTTGGCGTCGACGTGGTGGTCGTCGACGCCGCGGTGACGCCGGTCCAGCAGCGCAATCTGGAACGCGCCTGGGCGTGCAAGGTCATCGACCGCACGGGTCTGATCCTGGAGATTTTCGGCGCCCGCGCCCGCACCCGCGAAGGGGCGCTCCAGGTGGAACTGGCCCATCTCACCTATCAGCGCTCGCGCCTTGTGCGCTCCTGGACACACCTTGAGCGCCAGCGCGGCGGCTTCGGCTTTCTTGGCGGTCCCGGCGAAAGCCAGCTCGAAATGGATCGCCGCCTGATCGGCGAGCGCATCCAGCGCATCAAGCGCGACCTCGTTGCCACGGTGCGCACCCGTGGGCTGCACCGCAGCAACCGGCGCAAGGTGCCGCACCCCATCGTCGCCCTGGTGGGCTACACCAACGCCGGCAAGTCGACGCTGTTCAACCGCCTGACCTCCGCCGGCGTCCTGGCCGCCGACATGCTGTTCGCCACCCTCGATCCAACCATGCGCGGCCTCAACCTGCCCGACGGCCAGCGCGCCATCCTGTCGGACACGGTGGGCTTCATTTCCGAGCTTCCCACCGGCCTGGTGGCCGCCTTTCGCGCCACCCTCGAGGAAGTCCTGGAGGCGGATTTGATCGTCCATGTGCGCGATGCGGCGCACGCGGACAGCGAAGCCCAGGCCGCCGACGTGCGCGACGTGCTGGCGGAACTGGGCGTCGACGAGGAAGCTCAAGCCGGCATGCTCGAGGTCATGAACAAGGTCGACCTCCTTGATCCCGAGGCGCGCACCGAGTTGCGGAACCGGGTGGCGCGCGCCGCCAATACGGTGGAAGTGTCGGCGCGGACCGGCGAGGGCTGCGAGGAACTGCTCAAATTGGCGGCTACCAAGCTCGGCGGCAGCCGTCTGAACGTGGACGTGAGCGTCGATCTCGCCGACGGGGCGGCGCTCGCTTGGATTTACCGCCACGCCCAGGTTCTACGCCGCGTGGACCGTGGCGGGCGGGCGGTGCTGGGCCTTGGCATCGAGCCGGCGGAACTGGATCGCTTGAAGGGCCTCTACGGCGCCGCGTGCCGCGTCGTTGGCGGCGCCGGATCCCGCAAGAAGAAGCCGCCCACGCCCCCCGGCGGCGGAAAGCCGCCCTCAACCAAGAAATCGCTCCCGCCCGATAGCTGATCTTTGGGGCAGGGGACAGTGCCCGCTTGGACCCTGTCATTGACAGGCCAGGGTTCAACCTTATATATATCTGGCACTCATTGGACGAGAGTGCTAACTCTCTTCTAAGTGGTTGTATAACCTAAGACATCCGGAGAGGGATCAAATGCAACTGAGGCCACTGCACGACCGCGTCTTGGTCAAGCGCCTGGAAGGCGAGGAGAAAACCAAGGGCGGCATCATCATTCCCGATAACGCCAAGGAAAAGCCGATGGAAGGCAAGGTCATGGCGGCCGGCAAGGGCGCCCGCGGCGAGGACGGCAAGGTCGTCCCGCTGGACGTGAAGAAAGGCGACCGCATCCTTTTCGGCAAGTGGTCGGGGACCGAGGTCAAGTTGAACGGTGAGGACCTTCTGATCATGAAGGAATCCGACATCATGGGAATCATCGCGTAAGAGGAAGGACGAAATCATGCCCGCTAAAGAAGTAAAGTTCGGCGCCGACGCCCGTTCCCGCCTGTTGCGGGGCGTGGACATTCTGGCCGACGCCGTCAAGGTGACGCTAGGGCCCAAGGGCCGCAATGTCGTGCTCGACAAATCCTTCGGCGCTCCGCGCATCAGCAAGGACGGCGTTACCGTCGCCAAGGAAATCGAACTCGCCGACAAGTTCGAGAACATGGGCGCGCAGATGGTGCGCGAGGTGGCGACGAAAACCTCCGACGTGGCCGGCGATGGCACCACCACGGCGACGGTGCTGGCGCAGGCGATCATCCGCGAAGGCGCCAAGGCGGTGGCCGCGGGGATGAACCCCATGGACCTGAAGCGCGGCATCGACATCGCGGTCGAGAAGGTGATCGAGGACCTGAAGAAGCGCTCGAAGAAAGTGTCCACCAACGAGGAAATCGCCCAGGTGGGCACCATTTCCGCCAACGGCGACCGCGCCATCGGCAACATGATCGCCAAGGCGATGGAGCGGGTTGGCAAGGAAGGCGTGATAACGGTCGAGGAAGCGAAAAGCCTGGAGACCGAGCTCGACGTGGTCGAAGGCATGCAATTCGATCGCGGCTACTTGTCGCCCTACTTCATCACCAACGCCGAGAAAATGGTGTGCGAGCTGGACGATCCCTTCATCCTCATCCATGAGAAGAAGCTGTCGGGCTTGCAGCCCTTGCTGCCGGTGCTCGAAGGCGTGGTGCAGGCGGGCCGGCCGCTCCTGATCGTGGCCGAGGACGTGGAAGGCGAGGCGCTGGCTACTCTTGTGGTCAACAAGCTACGCGGCGGCCTCAAGGTAGCGGCGGTCAAGGCGCCGGGCTTCGGCGATCGCCGCAAGGCCATGCTTGAGGACATCGCCATTCTTACCGGCGGTCAGCTCATCAGCGAGGACTTGGGCATCAAGCTCGAGAACGTCACCCTCGCCATGCTTGGCCGCGCCAAGCGCGTCACCATCGAGAAGGAAAACACCACCGTCATCGATGGCGGCGGCAAGAAGAAGGACATCGAGGGGCGCTGCAACCAGATTCGCGCCCAGGTCGAGGAAACCACCTCCGACTACGACAAGGAAAAGCTGCAGGAACGCCTGGCGAAGCTCGCCGGCGGGGTGGCGGTGCTTAAAGTCGGCGGCGCCACCGAGGTCGAGGTGAAGGAGCGCAAGGACCGCGTCGAGGACGCCATGCACGCCACCAAGGCGGCGGTGGAGGAGGGTGTCGTTCCCGGCGGCGGCGTGGCGTTGCTCTATGCCACCCGCGTGCTCGACGGCATCAAGCTCGAAAACCGCGACCAGCAGGTGGGGGTGGACATCGTGCGCCGCTCGCTCACGTCGCCGGCGCGGCTGATCGCGGACAACGCCGGCGCCGATGGCGCCGTCGTCGTCGGCAAGTTGCTGGAAAGCAAGAACCTGAACTGGGGCTACGACGCCCAGACCGGCGAATACACCGACATGTTCAAGGCCGGCATTCTGGACCCGACCAAGGTGGTGCGCACCGCCCTGCAGGATGCCTCGTCCATCGGCGGCCTGCTCATCACCACCGAGGCGATGGTGGGTGAGAAGCCGGAGAAGAAGCAGCACAACCACGGCGGCGGCCATGGCGGCGGCATGGGCGACATGGATTACTAGACTTTTCTGCCCAGGCAGGAGCGGGGCCACCCATCGGGTGGCCCCGTTTCGTTTTGGGGCTGTCGGAATCCTAAGGTTGGAAAACGCCAGTGCTACCTCCCCCGTCGAGGGGGAGGTAAAATGCCTTGGCCCTGCAACCCTTTGCCTCCCCCCTTGCGGGGGAGGCCGCAAGCGAAGCGAGCGGGTGGGGGGTCGGTCATCCCCAATACGGCTTGGTATCGGAGGCCAAATAGGTTGGCGTTAGCCGCTCGGTTCCTCGCTTTTGGCCTGCTCCCAGGCGGCGTCCATTTCCGCCAGGCTCGCCGCGCGCGGATCCTTGCCCTGGGCCCGCAACAGCGCCTCCACTCGGCGAAAGCGGCCCTCGAAGCGTGAATTGGCGTCGCGCAGCGCCGTTTCGGCATCGATTTCAAGCTTCCGCGCCAGGTTCACCACGCTGAACAGGACGTCGCCAAGCTCGGCTGCAAGTCGCGGCGCCGGGCTGCCGGCTTCCATCTCCTGGCGTAGTTCGGCCAGCTCCTCCCGCACTTTGTCCATGACGGGCGCCACCGCCGGCCAATCGAATCCGACGCGCGCCGCCCGCGCTTGCAGCTTCTGCGCCCGCGGCAATGCCGGCAAGGCAAGCGCGACGCCTTCAAGGGCGCTGGTGTCTTCGTCCGCCGTCGCGCGCTCGGCCGCCTTGTGTTCTTCCCAGGCCGCCGTCTGGGCGGCGGCGGTGGCCACGCGGGAATCGCCGAACACGTGCGGGTGGCGGCGCACCATCTTGTCGATCAACGCTGCCACCACGTCGGCGAAGGCGAACTGTCCGGCCTCGCGCGCCATCTGGGCGTGAAAGACCACCTGGAACAGCAAATCGCCCAGCTCGTCCTTCAGCGCGCCCATGTCATGGCGGCGAATGGCCTCGGCTACCTCGTAGGCTTCTTCGATGGTGTAGGGCGCGATGGT
>CAZIVY010000047.1:0-4128 GCA_964542505.1 uncultured Rhodospirillaceae bacterium | reverse complement strand
ACCACCAGCGCCGGCCTCGCCTTCGCGCTCGGCCGCCCGGACGCCGAGGGGGCGCTGAGCCGCGACGAAATCATGGACAACGCGCGCGCCATCGTCGCCGCCACGGACTTGCCGGTTTCCGCCGATCTCGAAAACGGCTTTGGCGATGCACCCGCCGACTGCGCCGAGACCATCCGCCGCGCGGCGGAAGCCGGGCTTGTGGGCGGTTCCATCGAAGACGCCACCGGGAGGTCCGGCGATCCGATCTACGAATTCGATGTCGCGGTGGCGCGGGTGCGCGCGGCGGTGGCGGCGGCGCGCGAACCGCCGTTTCCTTTCACCCTGACGGCGCGCGCCGAGAATTTCCTCTTTGGGCGGCCCGACCTTGGCGACACCATCCGCCGCCTGCGCGCTTTCCAGGATGCAGGCGCCGACGTTCTCTACGCTCCCGGCCTCAAGAGCCGCGACGACATCGCGAAGCTGGTGCAAGCCCTCGATCGCCCGGTCAACGTCATCATGGGCTTGCAGGGCGCGCGCCTCGGCGTTGCGGAACTTGCCGCCATCGGAGTCAAGCGCATCAGCGTCGGCAGCGCATTCGCGCGCGCGGCTTGGGGCGGGTTTCTGGCCGCGGCGCGCGAGGTGCGGGAACACGGCACCTTTGGTTTCGCGGACAGCGCGGCGCCCTTTGCCGACCTCAACGCGCGATTCGCGCGCCGCTAGTGGATTGGCGCTAACGAATGATTCCCGATCGATGCCGCCCCACCCCCTGTCATGGCCGGGCGAAGACCCGGCCATCCAAGGCCGCGGCACGGTTTCGGATGCGCGGGTCACCCCCGGACTACGATCCGGGGGCGCGCATGACAGGTTGAGGGTATCGTCTGTTTGAGTCGCACCGCGGCCCTTGACGATATTTTCACCGGGCATCAGAGTGCTGCGGTGAACTTGTTCTCGGTCAAAGGGCTAAGGGGAGGGATGAAATGAATTTCGTGAAGCTGTCGAAAAGCCTTGCATGTGCGGCGCTGCTCGCGCTCGGTGGCGGCGCCGAGGCGCAGCAAGCCAACTTGTCGTTCTTCGTCACCAGCGCTGGGTCGGGCAAGGGCGCCGATCTCGGCGGCCTGGCGGGCGCCGACCGGCATTGCCAGGCCCTGGCGCAAGGCGTGGGCGCGGGTGGCAAGACCTGGCGCGCCTATCTTTCCACCCAAGCGGCGGGCGGCGCGGCGGCGGTCAACGCCCGCGACCGCATCGGGCGCGGGCCGTGGCAGAACGCCAAGGGCGCCGTCGTTGCCAAGGACGTGGCCGAACTGCACGGCGCCAACAACATCACCAAGCAAACCGCGTTGACCGAAAAGGCCGAGGTCGTCAATGGCCGTGGCGACACGCCGAACATGCACGACGTCCTTACCGGCTCGCAGCCGGACGGCACGGCGTTCCCGGCGGGCGCGGACAGCACGTGCGGCAACTGGACCAAGAGCGGCGCCGACGGCATCGCCTTTGTGGGTCATCACGACCGCACCGGCCTGGACGAGTCGCCGCCAGCCAAATCCTGGAATTCGTCCCATGCTTCGCGGGGCGGCTGCAGCCAGGATGCGCTGAAGAGCACCGGCGGCGCGGGCCTGTATTACTGCTTCGCGGCGAACTAGCGTACTGGCTCTGACATTTCGTCCCTCCCGTCGTCATGCCCAGCTCCCGGGTTTAACCCGGGGGTGATCCGGGCATCCACGATCCGTGGATCGCCGGGTCGAGCCCGGCGATGACGGATGGATGGAGGGGCTATCAGATGTTGGAAACACAACACTAGTACCGACTTTCGCGACTTTGCGGGTCGCGACACGCCACTCACGAAGTCGCGAAAGTGGTACAGATTCAATAGTTTTGTACCCTTCATCTATGGTCCGCGCCCCTGGCGGCATTGCCGCCAATGTATAACAGCGCGCAAGGCGCGCGTTGCGCGGATCAGCGATGGCGGGTACTAGGAACGAGACGCCGGCGGGGGAAGCGCCGGGCGAAGATTCGGGAGGAACCGATGCGGGGATTGGTTCAGCAGTCGCCACTGCTGATTTCGTCGCTTATCGACTACGCCGCCGAATGGCACGGCCAGGTCGAGATCGTGTCGCGCACGGTGGAAGGGCCGATCCACCGCACCGATTACGCGGCGCTGCGCCGCCGTTCGAAGCAATTGGCGAACGCGCTGACGGCGCTCGGCGTCGATCCCGGCGACCGGGTGGGGACGCTGGCCTGGAACACCTACCGGCACATGGAGCTCTATTACGCGGTGTCCGGCATGGGCGCGGTGCTGCACACCGTAAATCCCCGCCTGTTCGCCGAGCAGATCAGCTACATCATCGGCCATGCCGAGGACAAGTACGTCTTCTTCGACCTCACTTTCGCCCCGCTGCTGGAAAAGCTGGCGGCGAAGCTGCCCTCGGTGCGGGGCTTCGTCGCCATGACCGGCCGCGCGCACATGCCGGCGGTGAAATTGCCCAATTTGCTTTGCTACGAGGATCTGGTCGGCGCCCAGTCCGACGACTACGAATGGCCGCGTTTCGACGAGATGACGGCGTCCTCGCTTTGCTACACCTCGGGCACCACCGGCAACCCCAAGGGCGTGCTCTACGCCCACCGCTCCACCGTTTTGCATTCCTTCTGCGTCTGCACGCGCGACGGCCTCGGTCTTTCCAGCCAGGACAGCACGCTGGTCATCGTGCCGCTGTTCCACGCCAACGCCTGGGGCATCCCCTACGCCGCCGCCATGTGCGGCGCCAAGCTGGTGCTGCCGGGTCCGGGGCTGGACGGCAAAAGCGTGTTCGAGCTTCTGCGCGACGAGAAATGCAATTTCTCCGCCGGTGTGCCGACCGTGTGGCTCGGTTTCTTCCAGTACCTGGACCAGAATCCCGCCCTCGACCTTTCCGCCATCAAGCTCGAACGCGTGGTGATCGGCGGCTCCGCCTGCCCGCGCGCCATGATGGAACGCTTCGCCAGCCAGTTCGGCGCCTATGTGGTCCACGCCTGGGGCATGACCGAGATGAGCCCGCTCGGCACCACCGGCAATCTCTTGGTCAAGCACCGGAATCTGCCGCTGCCGGAGCGCCTCGACGTGCAGATGAAGCAGGGCCGCGCCGTCTATGGCGTCGATCTCCGCATCGTCGACGGCGGCGGCGGCCACTTGCCCCATGACGGCAAGTCCTTCGGCCTGTTGCAGGTCCGCGGGCCGTGGATCACCAGCGGCTATTTCAAGGGCGACGGTGGCCAGGTGCTGGACAAGGACGGCTGGTTCTCCACCGGCGATGTCGCCACCCTCGACGGCGACGGCTATATGCAGATCACCGACCGCTCCAAGGACGTTATCAAGTCTGGCGGCGAATGGATTTCCTCCATCGACCTCGAAAACGCCGCCATCGGCCATCCGGCGGTGCAGGAAGCCGCCGTCATCGGCGTGCACCACCCGAAGTGGCAGGAGCGTCCGCTGCTGGTGGTGGTGAAGAAAAAAGGCGCGTCGGTGACGCCCAAGGAACTGATCGATTTTCTGAGCCACAAGGTGGCGAAGTGGTGGCTCCCCGACGACGTGGCTTTCGTCGAGGAATTGCCGCACACCGCCACCGGCAAGCTGCTGAAGACCAAGCTGCGCGACGACTTCAAGAACTACAAGCTGCCCACCGCCGGCGCGGCCGAGTGACGCTGTCAGCTAATACCAAGACCCGCTGTTCCCAACTCGTCATGCCCGCGCCTGTCGCGGGCATCCACGTCTTAGAATCCGAACTACATCAAAGACGTATATGGCCGCGTCTTAGCCCGGCCATGACCAAGCGGAGAGTCATCGTCAATGAGAGTCGGTATAATAGCTGTCGGCTGATAGCTGAAAGCTGACGGCTTCCTAAACCACCCGATAGACCGCGCTCTCGTCCTCGCCCTCGGCGGCGACGCGCCCGCGCGCCGCGAGATCGAGCAGATGCGCCAGCACCGAACGGCTGGCGGCGCGATGCAAGGCGCGCGGCACGTCGCGGTACATGCTCGCCACCAGGGCGGGGATGGTGGTCAAGCCGGCGCGCAGGCCGGCCAGGATTTGCTCCTCGCGCTCGCGCCGGTGGGCGATATAGGCCCGCACCAGATCGTGCGGCTGGGGCACCGGCGGGCCGTGGGTGGGGTAATAGA
>CAZIVY010000046.1:0-7076 GCA_964542505.1 uncultured Rhodospirillaceae bacterium | reverse complement strand
CCCGCTGAATCTGCGCATGCCCACGGGGCGCAAGCTCGCCGGCAAGGACATGGAACGCTTTTTGGCTTCGGCGGCGGACGTGGACGATCGCATGGCGGCCACCCCGGCCCGCACCCGTCTCGCCAGCGACCAGCGCGCGACCTCCAGCCGCTGACCCGCTGAACCGCGGCGGCGCTGGCTGGCGGTGGGCATGGGATTTGCCGGCGTCCTGGTCATCATCCGGCCAGGCTTCGGAGAGGCGAGCCACCTGCTTCTCATCCCGCTCGGCAGCGCGGTCCTATGGGCGGTTTATCAGCTCATGGTGCGCCGGCTCGCCCGCGTCGACGGCGCCGACACCACGGTGCTTTACACGGCGACGGTGGGGCTGATCGCGCTTTGCTTCGTCGGGCCTTTCTACTGGCAGCCGCCGGACGCCCAAGGCTGGATGCTGTTGGCGGCGGTCGCCATTCTTGGCGCCACCGGCCACGGTATCCTGATCAAGGCGCTGCAACTGGCCGATGCCTCGGTCCTGCAGGTATTCAGCTACATCCATCTGGCGGCGGCGACGGGGCTGGGATTCCTCGTCTTCGGTCACTGGCCCGACGGCCCCACCCTGGGCGGCGCGGCAATGATCGCCGCCAGCGGCCTATGGGTGGCGCGGGAGGAACGCCGGGCGCGCAAGGCCGATGCGGCGGCGGCTACGCCGCCTCTACCAACCGGCCGTTGATGGCCAGACCGGCTTCGCCGGCGGCAACGCGCACGGTTTCGCCCTCGGCGATGGCGCCTTCGAGCAGGAGGCTCGCCAGCGGGTTTTGCAGGCTGCGCTGAATCACCCGCTTCAGCGGCCGGGCGCCATAGGCCGGGTCGTAGCCGTGACGCGCCAGCCACGCCTTCGCCGATTCGTCCAGATCGAGGTGGATCTTGCGCTCCTCGAGCAGCGCCCGCAGGCGCGTGATCTGGATGTCGACGATGCCGGCCATGTGCGCCCGCGTCAGGCGGTGGAACAGAATGATCTCGTCGAGGCGGTTGAGGAACTCGGGCCGGAAGGCGGCGCGCACTGCCTGCATGACCTGAGGCTCCACGGCGCCTGAATCCTCGCCCTCGGGCTGCGCCACCAGATAGTCGCCGCCGAGATTCGAGGTGAGCACGATCAGGGTGTTGCGGAAATCCACCGTGCGGCCTTGGCCGTCGGTCAGGCGGCCGTCGTCCAGCACCTGCAACAGCACGTTGAAGACGTCGGGATGCGCTTTCTCGACTTCGTCAAACAGCACCACCTGATAGGGACGGCGGCGCACGATTTCGGTCAGCGCGCCCCCCTCTTCGTAACCCACATAGCCCGGCGGCGCGCCGATCAGGCGGCTGACGGCATGCTTCTCCATGTATTCCGACATGTCGATGCGCACCATGGCCTGGTCGTCGTCGAACATGAACTCGGCCAGCGCCTTGCACAATTCCGTCTTGCCGACGCCGGTGGGACCGAGAAACAGAAAGCTGCCGATGGGCCGGTTGGGATCCTGCAAGCCGGCGCGGGCGCGGCGAACCGCGTTGGCCACCGCCGCCAGCGCCTCCGCCTGGCCCACCACGCGCTGGCCGAGGCGGACTTCCATGCCCATGAGCTTGTCGCGTTCGCCCTGGAGCATCTTGTCCACCGGGATTCCGGTCCAGCGCGACACCACGGCGGCGATGTCCTGTTCGGTCACCGCCTCGCGCAGCAGGTTGCGGCCGGAGGCGCCCTCATTGGAGCCGAGGCGGCGCTCGAGTTCGGGGATGACGCCGTAGCTGAGTTCGCTGGCGCGGCCCCAGTCGCTCTTGCGCTGGGCCTTGTCCAGCTCGACGCGGGCGGCGTCCAATTGCTCCTTGATCTTTTGCGCCGCGCCGAGCTTGCTCTTTTCCGCCTGCCAGGCGCTGGTCATCGCGCCCGAGCTCAGTTCCAGTTCCTTCAGTTCGGTTTCGAGCCGGCCCAGCCGCTCGCGCGCCGCCTTGTCATGTTCCTTCTTCAGCGCCTCGCGCTCGATCTTGAGCTGGACGATGCGGCGGTCGAGTTCGTCCACCGCCTCGGGCTTGGAGTCCACTTCCATGCGCAGCCGCGAGGCCGCCTCGTCCACCAGGTCGATGGCCTTGTCGGGCAGGAAACGGTCGGTGATGTAGCGGTGCGACAGGGCGGCGGCGGCGACGATGGCGCCGTCATTGATGCGCACCCCGTGGTGCACCTCGTATTTTTCCTTCAGGCCGCGCAGGATCGAAACCGTGTCCTCGACATTCGGCTCGTTGACGAAAACCGGCTGGAAGCGGCGCGCCAGGGCGGCGTCCTTTTCCACATACTTGCGGTATTCGTTGAGCGTCGTGGCGCCGACGCAATGAAGTTGGCCCCGCGCCAGCGCCGGTTTCAGCAGATTCGAGGCGTCCATGGCGCCATCGGCCTTGCCCGCGCCCACCAGGGTGTGCATCTCGTCGATGAAGACGAGGATTTCGCCCTCGGCGGCGGTGATTTCGGCCAGCACGCCCTTCAGCCGTTCCTCGAATTCGCCGCGGAACTTGGCGCCGGCGATCATGGCGCCGAGGTCGAGGGCCATGAGCTTCTTGTCGCGCAGGCTTTCGGGCACGTCGCCCTTGACGATGCGCAACGCCAGGCCTTCGACGATGGCGGTCTTGCCCACGCCCGGCTCGCCGATGAGCACCGGATTGTTCTTGGTGCGCCGCGAGAGAACCTGCATGGTGCGGCGGATTTCCTCGTCGCGGCCGATGACCGGATCGAGCTTGCCTTCGCGCGCCGCCTGGGTCAGGTCGCGGGCGTATTTCTTCAGCGCCTCGAAACTGTCTTCGGCGGTGGCCGAATCGGCCTTGCGGCCCTGGCGCAAATTGGCGATGGCCTCGGCCAGCGCGGCCGGGTTGGCGCCGGCGGCGGCGAACGCCCGCCCGGCGTCGGTATCGTCCGCCAGAAAAAGAGCCTGCAACAGGCGCTCGGCGGTGACGAACCGGTCACTCGCGTCGGCGGCCAGTTTCTCCGCGCCGTCGAGAACACGCGCCGTTTCCGGCGCCAGAAAGACCTGGCCGGCGCCCGACCCCTCGACTTTCGGCTGCTTGGCGAGCAGCGCCTCGATGGCGCGGCGCGCCTGGTCCGGACGGCCGCCGGCGACGCCGATCAGGCGCGAGGCCAGACCCTCGCTATCGTCGAGCAGCACCTTGGCCACATGTTCGGGCAGCAGGCGTTGGTGCCCGCTGCGCAAGGCCAAGCCTTGCGCGGCCTGGATGAATCCGCGCGAGCGTTCGCTGAATTTGTCGAGATCCATGACTGTCACCTCCACGCGGCGGCGTCGAAGCGCGGCGCCGGAACCGACGCCCGCCGCACCGGCCGCAAAAATGGCCAACCGGCGCAACGCCCCACAGTCTGACTTTCATATGGGGTCGCCAAGGACGCGCGCAAGAGGCGCCGCCCGCGGCTTTGCCGCCCCTGCAGGACGCCCGCTAAAGGGTTAACAAATCCCTGCGACGAGGCGCAGGGAGACGTTATCCGACCGGGGCGTCGTCGTTGCCGGGATCGGATTCCTCGTCGTTCACATTGTTGCCCGGAGAGGAAGATCCCTGGCCTTGGGGAGCTTGCGCGCCATTGCCGGCTACCGCCGGTTGCCCGTTGCCGCCGCGCTGCGCCGGCACGCCATTGGCCAACAGTACGCGGTAATAGTGCTCGGCGTGCTGCAGGTAATTCTCGGCCGCGATGCGGTCGCCGACGGCATTGGCGTCGCGGGCAAGCTGGCAATAACGGTCGAAGATATGATTCGCGCTGCCGCGAATCTTGATGTCGGGGCCGCTGCTATCGTAGTTGCGGTTGCCCCCACCCATGGGATGATGACGGCGCTGTCCGCCGCCGCCGCCGCCGCCGCCGCCGAGACGGCCGCCGCGTGGACGCTTCTGATTCTGATTCAACGGTCTCATGCTTTCATTCATGCGGTTGGTACGAATGGCCAGGCGGCCACGAATGTTCCGCCATTCGCTCGAATGGCGCCGTCGGAGATGGTCTTGCCGTCAAAATGACGCACCAATGCCCCCACCCATTTTGCCCCCGCCGGGACCAGAAGCGGCATCCGCCGCACCCCGAGAACCCGACCGATCCCTTCACCTGGGGCCGTATCGAAGCGATCGTCTTTAAGACGGAACGGGAACCCGCTTGTCTTGCGACTGTCCTACGGCGAAGTCCTGCGATCGATATTCGACCGCGCTTCGTTCCCTGAAAATTACCCTAGTGCACATGCTGGCACCTGCCAAGTTTTTTTTTCGTTACCGGCGGCGGTTAAAACCAGGCAGCGCACGCGGCCGGCAAGGTCGGCGCGGCGCGCGATATTCGCCAGGCCAGCGCGGCGGGCGATGGCGCCCACGGCATCCGCCTGCCCGTCGCCAACTTCGATCGCGGCGGCCCCCAAGGGCATCAACCGCGCGAGATCGGGCAACAGCCGGCGGTAGGCATCCAAGCCGTCGGGCCCGCCGTCGAGGGCACGGCGCGGCTCGAAGCGCGCCACTTCCGGCTCCAATCCGGCGATGTCGTCGCGGCGCACATAAGGCGGGTTGCAAAGCACGAGATCGAAGGGAGCGCGCAAGCGCCGCCCCCAATCGCCGCGCACGAAACGCGCGCGCGATGACAGGCCGAGCGCGCGGGCGTTACGGCGCGCGAGATCGAGCGCCGCCGGCGCCGCATCGACGCCCACGCCCCGCGCCGCCTTGCGTTCGCTCAATACCGCCAGCAGCAGGCACCCCGAACCGGTGCCGAGATCGAGCACGCGCATGGGCGCCGCGCGGTCGGGCGCCGCGGCCAGCGCCGCCTCGACCACGCATTCCGAATCGGGGCGCGGGTCCAGCACCGCCGGCCCGACGGCGAAGCTCAAGCTCCAGAATTCGCGCCGGCCGATCAAATGCGACAGCGGCTCGCGCGAGGCCCGGCGGCGGACCAGGGCGGCGAAGGCCGACGCCTGCCGGCGGTCGAGCACATGCTCGGAGCCGGCGAGCAGCGACGCCTCGCCGGCCCCCAGCGCCCGCGCCATGAGGAGCCGCGCGTCGCGTCGCGGCGCATCGACGCCGGCGGCGCGCAACCGCGCCGCCGCCGCCGTCAACGCCGAGCCGAGCGTCGATCCGGCGATCATATGGGCAAGCCGGCCGCGGCCAGGCGCGTCGCCTGGTCCGAGGACACCAGGGCCTCGATGATTTCGTCGAGCGCGTCGCCTTCCAGCACGCGATCGATCTTGTGCAGCGTCAAATTGATGCGGTGGTCGCTCACCCGGCCCTGGGGGAAATTGTAAGTGCGCACGCGCTCCGAGCGGTCGCCGCTGCCCACCTGATCCTTGCGCACCGCCGCGCGTTCGGTGTCGCGGGCCAGGCGCTGAGCCTCGTAGAGACGGGCGCGCAGCACCTTCAGCGCCTTGGCCCGGTTCTTGTGCTGGGATTTTTCGTCCTGCTGGATGACCACCAGGCCGGTGGGCAAATGGGTGATGCGGACGGCGCTGTCGGTGGTGTTCACCGACTGGCCGCCCGGCCCGGAGGAGCGGTAGACGTCGATGCGCAGGTCCTTGTCCTCGATCTTCACGTCGATTTCCTCGGCCTCGGGCAGCACCGCCACGGTGGCGGTGGAGGTATGGACGCGGCCGCTGGTCTCGGTCACCGGCACGCGCTGCACGCGGTGCACGCCCGATTCGAATTTCAGGCGGGCAAAAACGCCGCGGCCGATGATGGAGCCGATGGCTTCGCGGCAGCCGCCAAGGTCGGTTTCGGACATGCTGATGAGTTCGAACTTCCAGCCGCGCAATTCGGCGTAACGCTGGTACATGCGAAAAAGCCGGGCGGCGAACAGCGCCGCTTCCTCGCCGCCGGTGCCGGCGCGCACTTCGATGATGGCGTTCTTTTCGTCGGCCTCGTCCTTGGGCAGGAGCAGAACCATGAGCCGGCGCTCGGCGGCGGGCAGGCGGTCGCGAAGCGGCTTGAGCTCGTCTTCCGCCATGCGGCGCATTTCGGAATCGGTGGCGGGGTCGGCGGACATGGCCTCGAGGTCGGCGATTTCCAGGCTCAGCTTGCGCCATTCGCCAATGCTTTCGACCAGCGGCCCAAGCTGCGCGTATTCGCGCGAAAGCCGCACATAGGCTTCCGACGAGCCGCCGCCCTCGGACAAGGTCTGCTGCAACGCGCGGTGGCGATCGAGCACCAGGTCGAGCTTGGCTTCGGGCAGCGTGCTGCGTTCCACGGCCATCGTTTCGGCTTAAGCCCGCCGCGCCAGTTCGTCCGCCAAAGTGGCGAGCGGCGCCACGCTTTGCGTCCCGCTGTCGAGATCGCGAATGGTGGCCACGCCCCCTTGCAACTCGGCGTCGCCGATGATCACCGCCAGGCGCGCGCCGACACGGCTGGCGCGCTTCATGCGCTTCGAGATGTCGCCCTTGTAGGCCAGTTCCACCGCCATGCCGGCGCGGCGGAGCGATTGCGCCAGCGTCAGCGCCGCGGCTTCCGCCGCCTCGCCCAGGGGAACCAGCGCCACGGGGCGCGCCGCGGGCGCTTCCTTCCCCGCCAACATCGCCAGGCGCTCCACGCCCCCGGCCCAGCCAATGCCCGGCGTCGGCGGGCCGCCCAGGGCCTCGACCAGCCCATCGTAGCGGCCGCCGGCGATCACCGCCCCTTGGGCGCCGAGCTCGCGGGTGGAGAATTCAAACGCCGTGTGGGTGTAGTAGTCGAGCCCGCGCACCAGGCGGGGCGCCACCGCGTGGGCGACGCCCAGGCGATCGAGGCCGGCCCGCACGGCGGCGAAGAAATCGCGCGAGGCGGCGTTCCAATAATCGCCGATCAGCGGCGCGTCCCGGATGAGTTCGCGGTCGCCGGGGTCTTTCGAATCGAGAATGCGCAGCGGGTTGACGCCGAGCCGCCGCTGGCTGTCCGCAGACAGGCGGTTGTGGCGGGCGCCGAAATATTCCACCAGCGCCGCGCGATAGCCCTGCCGGCTCTCGCCGTCGCCGAGCGAATTGATTTCCAGGGTGCATTTCCCCAGCACCTCCAGCGCCTCCAGTACGGCGGCGGCGAGGACGATGACCTCGACGTCGGCCGCCGGCTCCGCCGCCCCCAGCACCTCG
>CAZIVY010000045.1:0-2264 GCA_964542505.1 uncultured Rhodospirillaceae bacterium | reverse complement strand
GCCGGTGAGGCGCACCAGGGTCCGCACCTTTTGCCCGAGCCAGATTTGGGCGTCCACCTCCACCGTATCGCCGTCCACCACCCGCACGACCAAAGCGTGAATGGGCCCCGCCAACACCTCTGGGGCCGAGGAGCCCTGATTGGGGACCAGCGCCAAGCCAAGCAGCGCGGCGCCGTATATCCAGGCGGGTCGGCAGAGGCTCATGGCGTGATCGAGGTGACGGGGGTCCAGCGGCTTCACGACTGGTTTGATCCCACAAAGTAAATACAAGGTTAAAGTTTCATTACACTTTATATATAGATGTAGCACCTATTCGTTTAGCACAAAACAGGAACAAAATCCAATGCACGCCCATTGAGCGAGCGCGCTTTCGCTTCGGCGGGCGCTTGGCCGTGCGCCTGCCGCCTTGAACCGGGCGCCGCCGCGCCTATGTTGGGGTTAGTCTCGCGCGGCGCGAAGAGCGGCAAGTCGGAAACGGAATTCCCATGGTTTACCTGCGCACCGCGGTGCTGCTGGCTGGTTTGACCGCCGTCTTCCTGGCCGCCGGCTTTGCGCTGGGCGGCGAAGCCGGGATGCTGATCGCGCTGGTGGCTGCCGGGGCGATGAACCTGTTCGCCTATTGGAATTCAGATCGGGTCGTGCTCCGCATGTACGGCGCCCAGGAAGTAGGCCCCGCCGAAGCGCCCGAGCTTCACGCCACCGTGGCCGAACTGGCTGGACGCGCCGGTCTGCCTTTGCCCCGCGTCTATGTCATCGACAGCCCGCAGCCCAACGCCTTCGCCACCGGTCGCGACCCGGCTCACGCGGCGGTGGCGGTCACCACCGGCTTGCTCGCCGCGCTTGGGCCCCGCGAATTGGCCGGCGTCGTCGCCCACGAACTGGCGCACGTGAACAACCGCGATACGCTGCTGATGACCGTCACCGCCACCATCGCCGGCGCCATCGGCATGCTGGCGAACTTCGCCTTCTTTTTCGGCCGTGGCGATCGGCGCAACAACCCTCTGGGCATTGTCGGCGTGCTGGCGGTGACCATTCTGGCGCCGCTCGCCGCCATGCTGGTGCAGATGGCGATCAGCCGCGGGCGCGAATACGAGGCCGACCGCATGGGCGCCCAATTGACCGGCGATCCGCTCGGCCTGGCGGCGGCGCTAGAGCGCATTTCCGGACAGGCGGCCCGCATCGACAACCCCCTGGCCGAGCGCAACCCCGCCACCGCGCATCTGTTCATCGTCAATCCGCTGCACGCCGCCCGCGTGGATGGGCTATTCACCACCCATCCGAGCACCGCCAACCGCGTTGCCCGCCTGCAAGAAATGGCCGCCGCCGGGGGCCAGGTCCACCGCGGTCCCTGGGGCTGACGGGGTGGGGCTGACCTGACCGAATCGCCCCGATCGGTGGAAAAGCCTGGGACCGCGAGCCGCGCCCTCGCTCATCGCGTGCTGGGCGAGGTTCTTGGCCGCCGCCGGCCCCTTGACGAGGCGCTGGCCGAGGCCTTCGCCGCCGTCGGCGCCGTCGAGCCTATGGACCGCCGCGACCGCGCCTTTGCCCGCCTGCTGGTGGCGACCGCGCTCCGCCATTTGGGCCAGATCGACGCCGCGTTGATCCAATTTCTCGACCGGCCGCTGCCCGCCCAGGCCGCCGACGCCTGGACCGCCATGCGCCTCGGCGCCGCGCAGCTCATGTATCTCGGCACCCCGCCCTACGCAGCGGTGGACGCGGCGGTTTCCCTGCTCGCCGGCCAGCCGGCCTATCGCGGCCTGGTCAACGCGGTCCTGCGCAAGCTTGCCCGCGAGGGCGCCGGTCTGGGGACCACGGACCCCCACCGTCTGGCCACGCCCGAATGGCTGTGGGCGTCCTGGGTGGCGGCTTATGGCGAAACCCAGGCGCGCGAAATTGTCGAGGCCCATTGGCGCGAGCCGCCCCTCGATCTGACCGTCAAGGAAGACGTCCCCTATTGGGCCGCGCGCCTGAACGGCGAACCGGTGGGCAAATGCACGGTCCGCCTCAAGGCTGCTGGCCCCATCGAGGAGATTCCTGGGTTCGATGGCGGTGCCTGGTGGGTGCAGGACGTGGCCGCCGCCATGCCGGCGCTGGCCCTTGCTTCCGCTTTGTCACCGGGCGGCGTGCGCGGGGCCGCCATCATCGATCTTGGCGCGGCGCCGGGCGGCAAGACCGCCCAACTTGCGGCCGCCGGGGCGCGGGTCACCGCCGTCGACCGCTCGGGCCGCCGCCTGAAAAGGCTGCGGGAAAATCTGGCGCGGCTC
>CAZIVY010000044.1:0-2321 GCA_964542505.1 uncultured Rhodospirillaceae bacterium | reverse complement strand
ATGACCGCCGACGTCTATCCCTTCGCGCCCGCGTTCCTCGCCCGAATCGCCACCCGCATCGTCAACGAGGTCAAGGGCATCAACCGCGTCGCCTACGACATCACCTCGAAACCCCCCGGCACCATCGAGTGGGAGTAGGGGGATTTAGCCGCGGACGATTTCGGCGATCCGGAGGAGATGGTGTCAGCCGGTTCGATCCGATCCGTCGGTGTCCGCTTCTTTTTCGCCATGCTTCCGAACCGTCAAGGCGCAGCTTGTGGCCCGGTCGCGAACCAGGCGCGCGTATCCCGACAACGCGGCTTCATCCATTCCGGGGCGAACGAGCGCGTCAACCACCTTCTGCGCCCGTAGCTTGACGCTTTCGCTGATCTCGGCGATTCGCCGGCGGATCAGCGGCAGGCCGAGGCCCGTATCGGCCGCGAATGCCGCCCAGCCATTCGCATCCATTTCGGCGAGTGTTGCCCATTTCCCGATCTTCATCGCGAGTTTCGCGGAAAGCGCGGGATAGGCGACGGTCGCCAGCAGATCGTAGAGCGGCGCGAGACGTGGACCTTGCTCGTCATAAAGGATCGAGAAGTTCTTGCCGTGGGCGTCGGCATTGCCGGCGATCAGATTGAAGATGGCGGCGTCGAGCAGCCTCAAGACATCGGCCGCGGGCCTGGCGGCGACGCGGCGGAGAAGCCCGAAGCAATCCCTGAAGGTTGGGCCGCCCTCGCCGGCGTACTTGGTTTCCGGCGGCACGCCGAGGGCCTGGCAGAAATCTTCCTGGTGGATGCGGGTCACGCCGCCATCGGCGCCAACCGACCGATCATGTCGCCGAACCAGCAGAAATGTCCGATCCCGCACGACGCGCGGTTCAACCGGCGCCACGTCGAGGCCGACTGCCGCCGCGAGGCGCATCGCAAAGGCTTCGTTTTCTGTTGTGCCGTGAAAGCGCGGGATCGGCGGTTTGAGAATGTGCGTGGTCGGCTGACCTGGCGCGGGCAGCGCCACCGCGCCGTCGACCAGAACCACGGGCACCTTCGATTGCGCGCCCGCAAGCGAAAGTCTCAAGCCTTCCTCGCCCGCCAGCAACGGGCGCGCCGGCAAGGCGTCGAGAACACGGATCAGGCCGGCCTCGTCGAGCGGAGTCGTCCGCCGATCCGAGATAGCGGCCGTCGGCCGTTCTCCTTGTGGCAGAAGTTGGAGGGCGCCAGCGACATCGCCGCCAAGCCGATCCAGTAGAGCGAAATCATTGTTAGGCGAAACGCCCAGCGCCCGCGCCGCCGCATCCCGTTGGTTTCCTTCGGGAAGGAGGCCGCCGAAAAATGGCCGGCACTCGCGCCGTGAATAGGGCTCCGCGCGCTTGGGCAATGACGCCGACAGGGCCGGAGCGGCTTCGCGCCCGAGCCAATCGCCGGAATAGACGAAGCCGAGTTCCCCGTGCTGGTCCTGCGTCAGCTGGCCGACGAGCCTCCCATCCCACCAGATATCGAGGGCGCGAGTCATGTCTTCCGCCCGTCTTTCGGCGTTGGCGGCGGCGTGATGTCGAGAGAACAGCCGAGCGTCTGCAGGACTTGCAGTGTTTTGCCGATCTGCGCGGTGGGCTTGCCTGCTTCGAGATCGACGACAAAGCGCAAACCCACACCCGCCGCGCCGGCAAGTTGATCTTGCCGCAAGTTCTGTGACTTTCGGGCAAGTCGGACGATGCTGCCGATGTCGGCAGGTGTCAGGGCTCGTTTCATCATGATATTTACCGAGCGGGAAAATAACATCAACTTTCGAAGAAAGTCTACAAAAATTTCCCGTACGGGAATAATAACTGATTGAAGGGGCGAGCACGCAAGATATTTCCCGCTCGGGAAAACAATCCCGCTTTGAGCCGGCGCTTGAGTCTGGCCCGGCGAGCGACATTGCCCTTTTCGTTTCAGTTGGCCCGAACAATCGTCATCGGGGAAAAAATCCGGTATTTGGCTGCTGTGGCGCGCTCAGCCGCACGTTCGGCTTCACGCTGTTCTCCAACGGCACGCTTGACGGTATATCGGGGACTGAAAGTAAGAGAGCAGGTCATGAATCTCGAAAAGTTTGAACGCTATCCCCTGACCTTCGGTCCCACCCCGATCGAGCATCTGCCGCGCCTGACCAAGGCCCTTGGCGGAAAGGTGCAAGTCTACGCCAAGCGCGACGACTGCAACTCAGGGCTGGCTTTTGGCGGCAACAAGCTGCGCAAGCTGGAATATATCGTGCCCGACGCCATCGCCTCCGGCGCCGATACGCTGGTTTCCATCGGCGGCGTGCAATCCAATCACACCCGCATGGTGGCGGCGACGGCGGCGAAGATC
>CAZIVY010000043.1:0-3033 GCA_964542505.1 uncultured Rhodospirillaceae bacterium | reverse complement strand
GCGGGCACGCCGGCGGCAAGCAGCCGCGCCGCCAGCGTCTCGCCGTCCTGGCCGGCGAGAAGATCGCCGAGAAGCGCGGTCAAGGCGTCGCGGTTGGCCAGGCGCTCGGCGTTGCCGCGGAAGCGCGGGTCGGCGGCCATTTCGGGCCGGCCCAGCTCGCGGCAAAGGGTGGCGAACTGGCGGTCATTGCCGACGCCGAGAAAAATCGGCCGGCCCTTCGTCGGATAGAGATCGTAGGGCGAGATGTTGGGATGGGCGTTGCCGGTAAGGCGCGGCGCGCGGCCGGTCATGAACCAATTGGCCGCGTGGGGATGGAGCAGGCCGATGGCGCTGTCGTAGAGCGTCACCTCGACCAACTGGCCACGGCCCGAGCGCTGCCTTGCCGCGAGCGCCATGAGGATGCCGACGGCGGCGTTCAAGCCGGAGCCGAGATCCACCAGGGGAATGCCGAGACGCACCGGCCCGGACGAGGGCGCGCCGTTGATGGAGATCAGCCCGGTCATGGCCTGGATGACCGCGTCATAGCCGGGAAAGCCGCCAAAGGGGCCGTCGCCGCCAAATCCGGTAATGCGGCAGTGAACAAGGCGGGGAAAGCGCGGCGCCAGCACCTCGTCATGGCCCAAGCCCCATTTCTCCATTGTGCCGGGCTTGAAATTCTCCACCAGCACGTCGGCCCCGGCCAGCAGGCGCAGCAGCACGTCGCGGCCCTTGGGCTCCGCGACGTCGAGGCCGAGGGAGCGCTTGTTGCGGTTGACGCCGGCGAAATAGGCGGAAAGACCGGCTTGAAAGGGCGGGCCCCAGTCGCGCGTTTCGTCGCCCTGGGGCGGCTCGACCTTGATCACCTCGGCGCCGTGATCGGCGAGCGTCTGCGTGCAAAAGGGACCGCCCAGGACGCGGCTCAGGTCGATGACCTTGAGGCCGGCGAGCGCGCCGCCGCTCATTGTCTAAGCCTTGCGGAAGGCGGTGGCGGCAAGCCATCCCGAAAACGCCGCCGCCGCCACCGCCAACAATCCGTAGAGCAGCGGCATCGCATGGGCGAAGTCGTAAACCGCCTGCTCGATCCCCTGCTTGTCGATAAACAACGGTATCGCCTGCGCCGCCACGACCCGCTTGTCGCGAATCAGATAGACCTCCGCGCGGTAGGTGCCGACGGGAACCACGGCGGGAAAGTCGATGCGGGTGCGGAACAGTTTGCGTCCGAGGAACGCCACCTCGCCCACATTCTCGAAATAGAGGCGCTCGCGCGACTTGTTGCGGACGATGGCGGCGCGGAACGGGATCACCTCGGCCTCGCCGGCCCCGCCCTGATGCTGAAAACGCAAGTTCGCGGCGCCGATCTGCAGGCGCTCGAGCAGGCCGGCCGGCGCGATCTCGTCGAGAGGGCGGCTGGCGGCGACGGCGTAATAGCCGGGGACGCTGGCGAAATCCATGGAGGAACGGTTGACCCAAATGCCGAACACGCGCTCCTTGCGCCGCACGGTCAGCGGCCCCGCCGGGCCGCGGACGACGACGATCACGTCGCCGGGCTCCTCGAGCGAGCCGAAAAGCAGCAGGTCGGTGCCGGTGAAGCTCGAGGTAATGGCGATCACATGCGCCGAGAGATCGGTGACCAGCGGGATGTCGAACGCCGACCCCTGGGCGCGTGCGGGCAAGGCGCCGGCCGCCCACGCCGCCAGCGCCAACGCCATGATTCGGATTGCCGGCGCCAGAGCCGGCGGGCGAAGCGCCGGCGCCATCAATGCTTCAGTACCGCGCCGAGGGAAAAAATATCGTTCGGCGTCACCACCAGGTCGAACCCGACCTTGGCGCACACCGCCAGCACCAGCACCGCCAGCATGCCGCGCAACTGCTCGCCGTGGAGGCGCGAGCTGAAGCGGGCGCCAAACTGCGCGCCGATGACGCCGCCGGCGAGCAGGAGCAAGGCCAGGATCACGTCCACGGTCTGGGTGTTGACCGAATGCAGGACGGTGACATTGGCGGTGACGAACAAGATCTGGAACAGCGAGGTGCCGACAACCACGCTGGTGGGCATGCCGAGCAGATAGATCATCGCCGGCACCAGGATGAAGCCGCCGCCGACGCCCATGATCGCCGCCAGTACGCCGACGAAGAAGCCAAGCCCGACGGGCAGCAGGGCGCTGATGTAAAGCTTGGAGCGGCGGAAGCGCATGCGCAGCGGCAGGCCGTGCGCCCAGCCGTGCGCGTGCAGCTTGCGCCGTGGCGCCACGCCGCTCCGGCGGCGCAGCACGGCATTGACGCTCTCGATCAGCATCAACGCGCCGATGACGCCGAGGAAGATCACGTAACAGAGCGCGATCAGCAGGTCCACCTGGCCGACGCGCTTGAGGGCGGTGAAAATGAAGGCCCCGACGGTGGAACCGGCGATGCCGCCCACCAGCAGCACCAGGCCCATTTTCACGTCGACATTGCCGCGCCGCCAATGGGCGAGAACGCCGGAGGCGCTGGCCGCCACGACTTGATTCGCCTCGCTCGCCACCGCCACCGCCGGCGACACGCCGACGAAGATCAGCAGCGGCGTCATCAAGAAGCCGCCGCCGACGCCGAACAGGCCGGAAAGAAATCCCACCGCGCCCCCCATGCCGAGCAACAGCAGAAAGTTGATCGGCAGTTCGGCGACGGGCAGGTAGATTTGCATCGTGGCGCTAGATCGAACGCCTGCTAGCGTACTGGTTCTGACATTTCGTCCCTCCCATCGTCATGCCCGGACTTGATCCGGGCATCCACGATCCGTGGATCGCCGGGTCAAGCCCGGCGATGACAGGTGGATGGTGGGGGTGCCAAATGTTAGAACCGCAACACTAGGTCTTCGGCTTCGGCGGCGCGGTGTCGGGGACCGGAAGCACGCCGCCGGAAACAATCAGCTTGATCGCGTCGTCCACCGACATGGACAGCATGACCACGCTCTTGCGCGGCGCGTAAACCAGGTAGCCGGAGGTGGGGTTCGGCGTCGTCGGCACCAGCAGGCCGATCAAGTCATCGCCCGCGCGGCGCTGGACCTCGGCCTTCGATTCG
>CAZIVY010000042.1:0-3101 GCA_964542505.1 uncultured Rhodospirillaceae bacterium | reverse complement strand
GGTGACGCGCCCCGACGGCCAGACCGAGACGGTGAAGTTGAGCGAGGGTCCCGGCGGCCGCGCGATAGCCAGCCTGCCGGTGCGCCAGCCCGGCCTTTATCAATTGAACGACGGCGAGCGCCAGGGCGTGGCGGTGGTGGGGGCGCTCAACCCGCGCGAGTTCGCCGATCTCAGGGCGACGGCGAAACTGCTCAGCCCCGTGGCGCACGCCACCGGCGGCGCGGTGCGCTGGCTAGGCAGCGACGGCGTGCCCGACATCCGCCGCGTCGCGCGGGGACGCGATCTCGAAGGCCGGGGCTGGATCGGCCTGGTGGCCAACAAGCAGTACGTGGTCACCGGCGTGCGGCAAGTGACGCTGCTGCCGGGTCTGCTGACGCTGGCGCTGCTGCTCGCGGCCTCGATGCTGGCCTGGCGCCGCGAAGGACGTTAGGCGGCGCGGCGCGTCCGGCGCGGCGGGGGCCCGATCATGCCGGATACGCCCCGGAGCGCGCCGGGCGCCAATTCGCGGACCAGAAAGCGTTCGAGGTCCACCCAGCCCGGCAATTCCAGGCCCACCGCCGGCGCCGAGCCGAAGCCGAAAGGCTCGTAATAAGGGCGGTCGCCCACCAGCACGCAAATTCGATGACCGAGGCGGGCCGCTTCCTCCAGGCCGTGGCGCATCAAGGCGCGGCCGATGCCTTCGCCGCGCCGCGGCGGATCGACGGCCAAGGGCCCAAGCAGGATCGCCGGCGTCCGCCCGCCGATGACAATCGGCCAAAACCGCAGCGATCCCACCAGGCGCGGACCATCGAAGACGGCGAAACGCAAATTGGCGATGGGAGCCACGCCTTCGCGCAGGCGATAGACGGTCTTTTGGCGGCGGTCGTCACCAAAGCCCTGGTCGAGAAGCGATTCGATTTGCGCGTTGATGCCGCGCGGTTCGGGAACGATAGGCAACATGCAGGTGCTTCCGGGAAACAAGTCGGCGACCAGCGGCGAAGGCCTTGCAGCCGCCTTGGCGGTGCGCCGGGGTGGCTTGGCGGCGGCTGGCCGCCGCGCCTTCGCGCGTTTAGTCGGGGAAGGGCTGATCGGTGCGCTCGCGGCTAAATTCGCCCGCACCGCGCGCGCACCCGCCTACCGGATCGTCGTCGTTCGTTCGAGAACCTGAACATGGCTGGCATTACTCTCACCCGCCGCGCGCGGGGCGCTTCTTTAGCACGGGGTTCAGCGCGCCGCCACCAGCTTATCCGACTGCCAGGCGTCGAGCCTGGAGCGCGCGCCGTTGGTGGCCGGGTCCATGGCCTTGTCGTGACCGGGCGTCTTCACCGCCAGTTCGATGACGTAGCCGTTCGGATCGCGGAAATAGATCGAGTGGACGAACCCGTGGTCGGAGACGCCGCGCGTCTCGATACCTTCGGCCTTTCCTTTGGCGAACTTGGCGTCGAAAGTGGCGCGGTCGGTGTCGAGCGCGATGTGCAGGTCGTAGTCGTGCTGACGCTTGAACTCGAAGGCCCTATCAGGCGCCTCGAAAAAGGCGAGGTAGGAGCCGTCGCCAAGTTCGTAAAACGTGTGCAGCGTTTTCGTCTTGCGGCCGGATTTCGTTTCCTTGATAACCAGCGTTTCCGCCAGCCGCAAGCCAAGGAAATCCTCGTAGAAGCGCCGCGTTTCCTCGGAATCGCGGCAGCGGTAGGCGTTGTGATGCAGTCCCTTGATCATGGCGTCCCTCGCGCGCGCCTAAGCTCAGATGGTCTCGAATTTCTTGCCGCTCACCGAATCGGCAAAGCCGTAGATGACCTCGTGCACGCCTTTCCAATTCTTCAGCTTGCGCATGTTGCCGAGCCAGCGGCTGATGTTGGGATAGGCGGACAGGTCGCAACGGATGACCTTGCCGACCTCGAGGATCGCGGCGCCGAAATAGTCGGCGATGGTGACCTTGCCGCCGCACAGATACTTGTTCTTCGGGCCGATCAGATCCTTGTCCAGGATATTGAGCCAGGCCTTGGCCTTCTCCTTGCCCCAGGCAATGGTTCCCGCCTGCAGGGCGTCGCTTGGGCGCTGATGATGGGGGAATAACTGCGGGTAGATCAATCCGTAGCCGAAATCGCGGTAGAGGTTGGAGTTGAACCAGTCCATCATCTCGTTGACCTTCGCCCGCTTTTTCAGGTCCTTCGGGTAGGCGGACGAACCAACCTTGTCGGCTAGGTATTTCAGGATCGCCGAGCTTTCGGTGAGGCGGAATTTGCCGTCCTCGAGCACCGGCACCATCCGGTTGGGGTTGATGGCGGCGAAGGGCTCCTTCATGTGCTCGCCGGCGAACAGGTCCACGACCTGCAATTCGAGGGGAATCTTGGCCTCGGCGGCGAACAGCATCACCGGCCGGCTGCTGGTCGATGCCGGATGACAGTAGAGCTTCATCTATTCCTCCCCAAACGCGCCCACTTCCAGGATCGCCGGCACGACGCCGACCGCATCACCGGGCACGGAAAATTGACGCGTCCCGGCAAGGGCTGTCAAGCGCGCTTGACAGGATCAGGCGAGGGGAAGAATCAGCCGCAGAAGGAGCCGAAAAAGAGGACTTGGCGGAAGGGTTCCGCCAGCCAGACGAAGGCGAAACGCGAGGCCGTGGCGAGGCCGGAGCCGTCCACGGCCGCGACCATCGCGGCGCCCATGGCGCCACCAAGCAGCAGCAACGCAGCGTCGGCATTCCAGAGTTTCGCAAGCATGAAAACATGATCGCGCCAAACGTCCAATAAGTCAATAAGTGCTTATGCTGAAAGGTGATTTATCGCCCGGTAACCAAGACTGGAGTTTCCGCCTTGCCACCCTATATTCCTTGGCTGCCGCGCTGGAATTTCAACCGGCGTAATCCTGAACGGGGGTTCATCATGCCGAGCAACGACACTTGGCTGCCACTGGTCGGCCGCATTCTCGTCGCGGTGATTTTCCTTATGTCCGGCTACGGCAAGATTGCCGGCTATGCTGGAACGGCGTCCTTCATGGCCACTTCCGGCGTGCCGATGGTCCCGCTGCTGCTGCCCTTGGCCATCGTCGCCGAACTGGCCGGCGCGGCGATGGTCATCGCCGGCTTCCAGGCGCGCCTGGGCGCGCTCGCCCTGATCGCG
>CAZIVY010000041.1:0-2080 GCA_964542505.1 uncultured Rhodospirillaceae bacterium | reverse complement strand
TCGAACCTGGTGACGCGCGATATCGACCTGCTGGCGCCCATGGCGGCGGCGCGGCTGGCCAAGGTGTTCTTTTCCGTCACCACGCTCGACCGGGTACTGGCGCGGCGCATGGAGCCGCGCGCCGCGACGCCCGAACGGCGGCTGGAAGCCATGGCCCAACTGCACGCCGCCGGCATTCCGGTGGGGGTGATGGTGGCGCCGGTCATCCCCGGCCTCAACGACCACGAGATGGAAGAAATCCTCGCCCGGGCCGGCGCGGCGGGGGCCAGCGAAGCGGGTTATGTGATGCTGCGCCTGCCGCTGGAAATCAAGGATTTATGGCGCGAATGGCTGGCGGCGAATTACCCCGACCGCGCGGCGCGGGTGATGAAGCTGGTGCGCGAGATGCGGGGCGGGCGCGACTATGATGCGGTCTGGGGCCGCCGCCAGACCGGCGCCGGGCCTTACGCGCAATTGATCGGCAAGCGCTTCCGCCAGGCGGCGAAGCGGCTGGGCATCAACCAGGAACGCCTGGCGCTCGACACGACGCGCTTCAAGCCGCCGCCCATGGCCGGGGATCAGCTCGCGCTTTTCTAGTCCGCGGTTGCGCCATGCGCTATGATCCGCCGCCATGCGACAGCCGCCCGATCTCGATATGGAACGCCGCCTGGGCGGCGTCGTGTGCGGCATCGACGAAGCGGGGCGCGGCCCGTGGGCGGGGCCGGTGGTGGCCGCCGCCGTCATCCTCGACCCCCGGCGCGTGCCGGCGGGCATCGACGATTCGAAGCGGCTGACGCCGGCGGCGCGCGAAGCCTTGTTCGAGGCGCTCGTTGCATCTGCCATCATCGGCGTCGGCGCCGCCAGCGTCGGCGAAATCGACCGCGTCAATATCCTGCAAGCGACATTGCGGGCGATGGAGCGCGCGGTCGCGGCGCTTCCGCGCGCGCCTTCGGCGGCGCTGGTGGACGGCAATCGCCTGCCGGTTCTGCCCTGCCCCGCCACGGCGGTGGTGGGCGGCGACGGCTTGGCCCTTTCCATCGCCGCCGCTTCCATCGTCGCCAAGGTGACGCGCGACCGGCTGATGCGCGAACTTGCCCGCGAATACCCGGCCTATGGATGGGACCGCAACAAGGGATATGGCACCAGCGGCCACGCGGCGGCCTTGGCGCGCCACGGGATCACCCCCCATCACCGACTAAGCTTTGGGCCTGTACATCGAGCAAAAACTCAACATGTTGATTTAAGCTATTGATTCAAAATATTCATTGACTTTATCCACAGGCTCATCACTATCGCCGCCCATGACCGATTCGGGGTTGCGGGCGGCGACTTTGCCGCTCGATCACGTGCTGACCGGCGATTGCGTCGCGGCGATGGCGCGATTGCCCGCCCAGTCGGTGAACATGATTTTCGCCGACCCGCCCTACAACCTGCAGCTCGAAGGCGAATTGCGCCGTCCCAACGATTCGCGCGTCAATGGGGTGGAAGACCAATGGGACAAGTTCGCTTCCTTCGCCGACTATGACGCCTTCACCCGCGCCTGGCTCGGGGCCGCGCGGCGCGTGCTCAAGGACGACGGCACGTTGTGGGTCATCGGCAGCTATCACAACATTTTCCGCGTCGGCGTGGCGGTGCAGGATCTGGGTTTCTGGATCCTCAACGACGTGATCTGGCGCAAGTCGAACCCGATGCCGAATTTTCGCGGCAAGCGCTTCACCAACGCGCATGAAACCCTGATCTGGTGCGCGAAAAGCCGCGCGGCGCGGGGCTACACCTTCAACTACGCGGCGATGAAGGCGCTGAACGACGACCTGCAAATGCGCTCGGACTGGCTGCTTCCCATCTGCTCGGGCGGTGAGCGGCTGAAGACGGACGGGGTCAAGGCGCACGCGACGCAGAAACCGGAATCGCTGCTGCATCGGGTGGTGCTTGCCGCCAGCAAGCCCGGCGACGTGGTTCTCGATCCCTTTTTCGGCAGCGGCACCACCGGCGTGGTGGCGAAGCGCCTTGGCCGGCGCTACATCGGCATCGAACGCGAGCCGCGCTACGTCGCGCTCGCCCAGGAACGGTTGAAGGAGACACGGGTGGGCGCCAACGAGGA
>CAZIVY010000040.1:0-2953 GCA_964542505.1 uncultured Rhodospirillaceae bacterium | reverse complement strand
CAGCAGCTCGTTGCGCTTGCGCTCCGCCAGCACGTCTTCCAGTTCGTAGGAACGGTCGAAATGGTCTTCGATCGCGGCCTTGCCCCGGCCGGTGACGAAGATGAACTGGGTAATGCCGGCGGCCTGCGCCTCTTCCACCGCGTATTGGATCAGCGGCTTGTCCACCACCGGCAGCATTTCCTTCGGCATCGCCTTGGTCGCCGGCAAGAACCGGGTGCCTAGTCCGCCGACGGGAAAAACGGCCTTGCGTACTCTCTGGGACATTCGGCGACGGGAGATGATTCCAAGCGGATGCGGGCTCGGAACCTTTTAGCGCCTCAAGCCCCCTCCCGCAAATGCCTGTTTGCCGCCCGGCCTCGCGCCGGGGCCAAAACCGCGTCTAATCCTTGAGCAGAATGTCCTTGGCGGCGTTGAGTTGGCTCGCCAGATAGGTCGAGCCGCCCTGGTCGGGATGCAGCTTTTTCATCAGGCGGTGATAGGCGTCGCGGATTTCCTCGGCCGCCGCCGCCGGGCCGACGCCGAGGACCGCCCGCGCCTCCTCCTCGCTCATGGCGCCGCCCCGGGCGCCCGCCGCGCCGCTGGCGGATTTGGTTCCCCCGGTCTCGGTCCGCCACTCCGCCCCCCAAGCCCGATCGAAATAGGATTCGAGCAACGTCGCCGCTTGCGGATCATGGACCCGGCACTCGGCGTGCAAGGCCAAGAGCTGCGCGCGGTCAAGCTCGTCGAGCCGGCGGCCCTTGTGCGCGCCTTTCAGGACTGTCCCCTCCACGTCGCCGCTGTCATGGTCCAGAATCATGCGCAAGGTGTCGGTAGTCACCTCGGTCCGCTTGCCGGCGCTGCCCGCCGTGCGCCAGCCCTTCATCGACCCCGGCCAGCGCCCAAGCACCATCAGCGCGCCCCAGCCCAGCATGATGGCCGCCTCGATGCGCCCGAAGAAAAAGAAATAGACCGCGCCCGCGCCCAGCACGACGGCGCCGGCATAACGCAGCGCCTTCGCCACGACCTTCGGATCGGCGGCCATGGCGCCGCGGGCAAGCAGCAACACCGCCGCCAGCACGACAAGCCCCAGCGCCAGCCAGAGGATCATCGCCGCCGCATTTGCTGGGTCAGGCGCAGGATTTCGCCCCCTTCCCGCGCCGCCAGCCGGTTCAGCGCCGCGCTGCCGCCGGCGGCGTACACCGCCACCGCCGACAGCAGCCGGCGCAGCGTATCGGGGCTCGCCGCGTCGAAGGCGCAATAGGCGCCGCCGGACAGCCGCGCGAATTGTTCGAACGCGCTACGCGCGACGGGGTCGCTCCCTTCGTGGAAGACGAACAAGGGCACGCCCAGCATGCCGAGTTCCCCCGCTTGCGCCGCCAGGCTGTCCACGTCCTCCTCCATGCAATCGCCCACATAGACCACGGCGTTGACCTTCTTGCGCTTGCCTTCGGCGAGGCAATGGCCCAGCGCCCGGCCGATCTGCGTCCGCCCGCCCAAACAGCGCATGCCGGTCATGCGCCGCACTAGGTCCTTCGAATCGGCGATCCATGGCGAGGCGCGGCATTCGCCGAAGCCGCGGAAATAGACCAGTTGCACGTCGAGCCCGCCCAAGCCCGCCGTGGCCGCGAACATCTCGGCCTGCACCTGCACCGCCCGGTCCCAGGTCGGCTGCCGGCTGGCGGTGGCGTCGATGGCGAATATCAGCCGGCCGCGCGTTCCCGCCGGCCGCGTTTGCGGCATGGCCGCCATCTTGGCCGCGAACGCCTCGATTTCGGCGCTCGTGGACTTGGCCGGAGCGCCGGCGCCCGTCTTATCGACGTCCTTGCCCATCGCTTTTTCCGCCTGCCATCGCCACCGGCTTCGCAAGTCGATTAGATTGACATTGCGGCATTAAAGTCCAGGGGGCGGAATTGGCCGATCGCGTCGATACGCTAGTGGTGGGCGCCGGGGCGGTGGGCCTGGCCTGTGCCCGCGTTTTGGCGCTGCGCGGGCATGAAGTGGTGGTTCTCGAAGCCGCCGACCGCATCGGCAGCGGCATATCGTCGCGCAGCAGCGAGGTGATCCACGCTGGCATCTACTACCCGCCCGGCAGCCTGAAGGCGCGGCTCTGCGTCGCCGGCCGGCGCCTGCTCTACCCCTTTTGCGCCGAACGCGGCGTCGATTGCCGGCGGACCGGCAAGCTGATCGTAGCCACCGAGGAAGCGGAATTGCCGGTCCTGGCGCGCCTCCGCGATACTGCCCTCGCCAACGGCCTGACCGGCGAGGATGCGCTGGAACGCCTCGATGGCGCCGAAGCGCGCCGGCTCGAGCCCGAGCTTCGCTGCCTCGCCGCGTTGCATTCCCCCGCCACCGGCATTGTCGACAGCCACGGCTACATGCAGGCCCTGCTGGGCGACGCCGAGCGCCACGGCGCCGCCCTGGCGCTACAAAGCCGCATGGCCAGCGCCAGCACGCGCCCGGACGGCTTCGTCGTCGCCGTCTCCGCGTCCAAGACGACCACCGAGATCGAATGCCGGCGGCTCATCAACGCCGCCGGTCTCGAGGCGCAAGCGGTGGCGTCCAGCTTGCGGGGCATGCCGGCCGCCATGATCCCCCGCCGCTACCTCGCCAAGGGCTGCTACTTCGTCCTTGCCGGCAAGGCGCCCTTCCGCCGCCTGGTCTATCCCGCGCCCGCCAGCGCCGGGCTCGGCGTTCACCTCACCTTGGACATCGGCGGGCAGGCGCGCTTCGGTCCCGATGTCGCCTATGTGGACGACATCGACTACGCCGTGCCGCCGGAGCGCGCCGCGAGCTTCTACGCCGCCGTGCGCCGCTACTGGCCAGGGCTTGCGGATGGGGCCTTGCAGCCCGGCTATGCCGGCATCCGGCCGAAGCTGCAAGGGCCCGGAGAACCGGTACGCGATTTCCTGGTGCAAGGACCCGCCGACCACGGCGTTGCCGGGCTGGTCAATCTGTTCGGCATCGAAAGCCCCGG
>CAZIVY010000039.1:0-4858 GCA_964542505.1 uncultured Rhodospirillaceae bacterium | reverse complement strand
CTGCAGGCGTTCCTCCACCGTCATGGTCGCGGCGCCGCCGGTGGTGATGTTCACGACCACGTCGGCGGCTTCCTTGATGGCTGGCAGGAAGCGCATGAACATCGCCGGGTCCTGGGTCGGCCGGCCGTCGGCGGGCTCGCGCGCGTGCAGATGGACAATGGCGGCGCCCGCCCGCGCGGCGCCGATGGCGCCTTCGGCGATTTCCTCGGGCGTGATCGGCAAATGGGGCGACATGGTGGGCGTGTGGATGGAGCCGGTCACGGCGCAGGTGATGATGACCTTGGATTGGACGGCGGCCATGGATTCCTCCCTAGTTTCGTCCGATCATGCACCAACGCGCCGCGCCGCGCGACACGGTTGTAGTCCACTCTGGGATGTCCCTGGTTAGGCGGCGGAAGACGTCGGCGCCCCTAGCTCAGCCGGACAGAGAAGCAACCTTCTAAGCTGGGGATCGCAGGTTCGAGTCCTGCCGGGCGCGCCATAAATTCAATGAATTACGGGAGAAAACGGGTAGGCCAATCGGAGCAGACGGATCTTAAGGCAACTCTAGGGCAACAACGGTGCCCTGCCCCCGGCACGCCCGAGAGCGCCGCGGCGAGCGCAACATGGAAACACGGGCGATCCTCGACGTGCTCCGCAAGGGACAAATCGTTGAGGGGCCGGCGCTCGATGCGCACGATTGCTGGCGTTGCACCATGCGGCGGTTTCCGCGGGGCGGGATTGCAACGGTGGCGGTCGCGCCGTGCGAGGACAAGCTGGTGATCGTGACCGCATACGAGGAACGGGAGCAACCATGCATCACTACCGCGAGCGCGGCTTGCCGAATATCCGGATTGTGAACGGCTACAGCACGACGCGGACGCCTTGCGGCGACGGGTTGTCGATTATCGATATCGACGGCTTGCACCGCGCCATCGCTCGTTACCTCGTACGCGAGCCCGGGCGGCTGACGGGGCCGGAGGTCCGGTTCCTGCGCCGCGAACTCGACCTGTCGCAAGAGGCGCTCGCCCGGTATTGCGGCGTCGACGTGCAAGCCGTCGCGCGCTGGGAAAAGAACCGCGCGCGCCTGCCCGGCCCGGCCGACCGGCTGCTTCGCGCGTTCTACCGGGAGAAGGCCGAGGGCAACAAGGGCATTGTTGCCCTGTTGGAGCGGCTGCGGGATACTGGAACCGAAGTCGCCGAGGCGCGTCGCGAGTTCCATCGCCAGCGCGGCGACTGGAAGACGGCGGCGTAACAAGGACCCGCCGCCGCGCGGCAAGGAAAAGAGGCGTTCGCAAGGCCGCCGCGGCCGCGATCCGCCCAGCGGCGCAAGGGCGGCGTTGCCACACCGGCCGCTCGGGGTTACATTGCGCGCCCCGCGAAAAGCCGATTCCGATTCGCGGTCGCGTCATGCGCTTAGAAAAGGAGAGAGGCTATGCACGGTCTTCGGCATCCGAGTCCGGTCGTCGCGGCGATCATGGCGGCAGCAATGGCGGCCACGTCGCTTCCCTTCGGCGGCGCCCACGCCGGGCTGATCACCAGCGACCAACTGGCGGCCGAACTCGCGGGCACGGCGGACCGCGCCCCGGTCAAGGCGTTTCTTGGCCGCGACGACGTGCGCAAGCAATTGCAGAATCTCGGTGTCGACGCCGGCGAGGCGATGGCGCGGGTCGAGGCGCTGTCGGATGCGGAGTTAAGCCGCATCAACGCGCGCCTCGCCGAACTGCCGGCGGGACAGGATGCCGGGTCCATCATCGGCGCCCTCGTTGTCGTCTTTATCGTGCTGCTCATCACCGATATCCTCGGCTTCACCAAGATCTTCCCGTTTACCCGGCCCGTTAAGCGTTAGCCATGCCCGCGCGCAGGCAAGGACTGGCGGCGGGGGCGCTTGCTTTCGCGCTCCTTGCCGCCTGCGCCACGCCACAAAAAGACGCCTTGCTGGCCGCGCGCTCGTCGGGCGCGGCGATGCGGTTGCCGGTGGGCGCGGTGGCCGCCGGGGTGCCGGTCATCGCGCAACCCGACAATTATTGCGGCCCGGCGAGCCTGGCCATGGCCCTGCGCTGGAGCGGGCTCGATGTCGGCGCCGAGGACGTGGCGCCGCTGGTGTTCACGCCGGCGCGCCAGGGCAGCCTGGCCAACGACATGCTGGCGGCCGCGCGCCGGCATGGGCGGCTGGCGGCGCCGGTGGGCGGCCTGGGCGACCTGTTCGGGGAGATCGCCGCCGGTCATCCGGTGGTGGCGCTGCTCAACCTCGGGCTGGAGTGGGCGCCGAAGTGGCATTTCGCCGTGGTCGTGGGTTACGACCTCGCCACCGAGGAGGTGGAGTTGCACGACGGCGAGGCCATTCCGTCTTTCATGGACATGGCCACCTTCGAGATGACGTGGACGCGCGGCGGCAGTTGGGCGCTGACCATCCTGCCCCCTAGCCGCCTGCCGGCGCGCGCCGGCGAAGCGGCGGTCGCGGAAGCGGCGTTGGGCCTGGAGCGGGCCAAGCGCCAGATCGAGGCGGCCATGGCCTATGAAGCCCTGTTGGAACGCTGGCCCGCCAACACGCTGGCGCTTGTGGGCGCCGGCAACGCGCTGCACGCCATGGGCGACCGCCGTGGCGCGGAGGCGGCCTACCGCCGCGCCGTGGAACGGCGTCCGGAAGTGGCGGCGGGATGGACCAATTTGGCTATCGTCCTGGCTGAACGCGGGGCCGGGATCGAGGCCCGCCGCGCGGCGCGGCAGGCCCTGGCCGTGGCGGGCGAGCGCGCGGCGGATTATCGCTCGGCGCTTGGCGGTCTGGTCTCCGCCGCGGAATGACTCCAGCGCGCGGCGCCGCCAGTGCCGGCGGCCAGGCCGTGAACCGGCGCTGGATTGCTTGGTGGCTGATCGCGGTTGCGGCGCTGGTTGCCGCGATGGTCTTGCTGGGCGGGTATACGCGCCTCACGCATTCGGGGCTTTCCATGGTGGAGTGGCGGCCGGCGACCGGGTGGCTGCCGCCGCTGGACAACGCGGCGTGGGAGCGCGAATTCGCCCTCTACCGGGAGTACCCGGAATACCGCCTGTTGAACCGCGACATGACGCTGCAAGGCTTCAAGGACATCTACTGGCCGGAATTCACCCATCGCCTGCTGGGCCGCGTCATCGGCCTCGTTTTCGGCCTGCCGTTGCTGGCGGCGCTGGCGCTTCGCCGCCTCGACGCCCGCCTGGGAGCGCGCTTGCTGCTCATCTTCGCGTTGGGCGCGGGGCAGGGGGCGCTTGGCTGGTACATGGTGCGAAGCGGCCTCGTCGATCGACCCGACGTGAGCCACTTGCGGTTGACCGCGCATCTGGTTCTGGCGGTGGCGATCTACGGCGCCCTGCTGTGGACGGCCTTCGGTCAATTGACGGCCGAACCGCGAACGCGGCCAAGCATGGCGGCGATGGCGCTTCTGGCGTTGACCGGGCTGCAAGTCGCCAGCGGCGCGCTGGTCGCTGGCCTGGACGCCGGCCTGGCCTTCAACACCTGGCCGCTGATGGACGGCGCGTTCATGCCCGCCGAGGCGATGGACTTGAAGCCGGCGTGGCGGAACATGGTGGACAACCCGGCGATGGTTCAGTTTCAGCACCGCCTGCTTGGCTATGCCGTGCTCGCCGCGCTCGCCCTGCACTGGTGGTGGACGCGGGGCGCGGCGGGACGCGCCCAGCGGGCGTCACGAGCAGCACTCGTGCTGGCGGTGGCGCAGGCGGCGCTCGGCGTCGTGACGGTGGTGCATGGCGTGCCGGTGGCCGCCGGTCTCCTGCATCAAGCAGGAGCGCTGGCCTTGCTGACAGCAATGCTTCATTGGGCGTGGGTATCGGGGGCGGCCGATCAACGCGCCGGGGCGCGGGCGCCGTGACCGCGACGTTCGTCTACGTCACCGCCGCGAGCGAGATCGAGGCCGAGCGCCTGGCGCGCGCCGCGGTCGGGGAGCGCCTCGCCGCCTGCGCCAATATCATTCCCGGCATGCGCTCGCTCTATTGGTGGCAAGGCAAGATCGACGAGGGACGCGAGACGGTACTGATATTGAAAACCGTGGCCCGCAACGTCGCCAAGCTCACACGCAGGATCAAGGAATTGCATTCCTATTCGGTCCCGTGCGTTGCCGTCCTGCCGATCAAGGGCGGCAACCGCGCGTTCCTCGACTGGATCGCGGCCGAGACGCGCGCTCCCGCGAGGCCAAGAAAACGGCCGCGCGCATGATCGCCTCGCTCGATCATCTGGTATTGACCGTGCGCGACATGGCCGCCACCTGCGGATTCTACAAGACGCTGGGCATGACGGTCCGCACCTTCGGCCAGGGGCGCACGGCGCTTCACTTCGGCCGCCAGAAAATCAACCTGCATCAAGCCGGCAACGAATTCGAGCCCAAGGCGGCGCGGGCGACACCGGGTTCGGCGGACTTGTGCTTCCTGGTGGATCGGCCGCTCGACGACGTGGCGGCGGCGCTTGACCGCCACGGCATCGCCATCGTCGAAGGACCGGTGGACAAGACCGGCGCGCAAGGGCCGATCCGCTCGCTCTATTGCCGCGACCCGGACGGAAACCTGATCGAATTGAGCCAAATGATCGCTCCGGCGGGCGAGGGAAAACGAGGCTAGGCATGGGGTGGATATTCCTCGCGCTGGCGATCGGCTTCGAAATCGCCGGCACGATCTCGATGAAGCTATCCGCGGGCCTGACGCGGCTGATCTTCGCCGCCATGGTGCTGGGATTCTATGGACTGAGCTTCCTGATGATGGCGCAGGCGCTAAAGACAGTGCCGCTCAGCACCGCTTACGCCGTCTGGTCGGCGGCCGGCATCATGGTGCTGTCGGTGGTGGGAATTGTTTGGTTCGAGGAGCCCGTCGGCGCGCTCAAGCTGATCGCACTGGC
>CAZIVY010000038.1:0-3587 GCA_964542505.1 uncultured Rhodospirillaceae bacterium | reverse complement strand
GGCATGGCTTGTTCTTGTGGGGCTTCCACGGAGCGGACACATGCATGTGAGCTTGGAAACCTGGGCGGCTTTCAGCGCGGCGGCGGCGGTGCTGATCGTGATCCCTGGTCCGACGGTGATGCTGGTGGTCGGCTACGCGCTAGCGGCCGGGCGGAGCGTGGCGCCGGCCATGGTGGCCGGGGTGGCGCTCGGCGACATGGTCGCGGTGACATTGTCCTTCGCCGGGCTTGGCGCGGTGCTGGCCGTCTCGGCGGCGCTGTTCAACGCCGTCAAATGGGCCGGGGCGGCGTACCTGGTTTATCTCGGCGTCCGCATGTGGATGGCGCGGGCGGTTGCGCCCGAAATAGCGCCGCAGGTTATCGGGGCTTCAGCGCGGCGCATGTTCGGGCACGCCTTCGCGGTGACGGCGCTGAACCCCAAGGGAATGGTGTTTTTCGTCGCCTTCGTACCCCAGTTTCTCGATTCCGGCCGGCCATTATTGGCGCAAATGGCGCTGCTGGGCGCCACCTTTATCGTCCTCGGGGCGGTGAACGCGGCTGCCTATGCCTGGCTTGCGGGCGGCGCGGGCCGGGCGGGCCTGCGTCCCAGGGCGTTCAAGCTCGCCAACCGCCTGGGAGGCGGCGTGCTCATCGCCGCCGGCGTCCTGGCGGCGCGGCAGGGGGACTGAAGCGGCGATCATGCGGGCGGTTAGGCGTCCTTGCCATCGCCGGCAATTGCCAACAATATATGATTGCGAAAATCGCAAATGCGAGGCTCGCAACCAGCGCCCGGAAGGTGGATTACCGCTATGCGCCGTTTGCTTCATTGTTACGCGGAAGGCCGTGACGACGAATGGGAAGCGATTTGCCTCGATCTCGATGTCGCCGTTCAGGGAAGTTCCTTCGCGGAGGTTTACGACTCGCTCAATCAGGCGATCTCCCTCTATTTGGAAAGCGTTCGTGATTTGCCAGCGGAGGAGCGCCATCACCTCCTTCATCGCCCGGTTCCACTGCGGGTTCGGCTGCGGATTTTCTTTCGCTTGATCGGCGCGTTGCTCATGACGAACCGCAATCCCCGCGAGCCGCAACGCGCCGAGTTCACGCTGGCGGCCGCCACGTAACGGAAACTAGCGAAAGGCCTTCTTGGGCAACCCAGACTGGCGGATCATCGACGCCAACATGCCCGGCTGGATGTCGCTGCTTTCACTGTGATAGGCGACGACGACAGAACACGTCCGGCCGTTCACCAGACCCTTGTAGATACGATGGCTGCCGCGCAGGCGGTCCAGCATGAAGTCGTGACTTTGAAGAATGGCGCCGAAATCGCGGAACTTCACGCCGTGTCTCACTTGCCGACAGAAAAAAACTATCGCTGCGCCTATGCAACATTTGCCGGTGCCGGGGCAAGTATTTATTCTCACAATAACTTAAGTTATTGAAATGGATTGAGAATATGGCGGCGGTGGGCCATTTCCTCGGTGACCGCAATTATCGCAGCCAAGTTGAGTCGCGGCAACAAAGGCGGCCGCCGGCGTCCTGGCGGCGCGGCAATCTTAAGCTTGCACGCTGCAGGAACCGCCGCCAAGCACGCAGAACCTGGCGCAATGGGGGTGGTTGAGCTTGACCGCGCCCAAGGCCTCGCCAAGGCTCTCTCCAAGCTCGAATTGCGGGTCGTAGGGGAGCAGCGTGCACGACACCACCGCCGGCCGCGCCGCCCCCTGGCGCTTCACCACCATGCGCGAGGTGGCGCACATCATCGCCTCCGGGCGCTTGCCCAGAATGCTCCAGCAGGCCTCGGTGATTTCCGGCACGTCGACGCGCGCGTCCATTTCGGGAAACAGCACCAGTCGCGCCCGGTCGCCGGCCTCGACGCGCAGGTTCTCGGCGGCGAACAGGCGCGCATAGCCGGCGCGCAAGCCGGCCTCGCTTTCGCCCGCCGCCGTGCGCCCGGCCACGTGCAGGTTGAAGCCGTTGCCGGAGAGCCATTTCAGGCCCATGAGGGTCGGCGCCCAGGTGCCGGGCCCGCGCTCGGCCTCGTGCAGCGCCGGGCCGTAATGGTCCACCGACACGCGCAAGGTCAGTTTGGCCCCGAAACGCGCCTTGAGGTCGAGCAGCGCCCGCCGGTGGCGCTCCATGGGCTTCATGGCGTTGGTGAGCACCAGGACACGGAACCCGCGGCCCAAGGCGTCGGCCAGCATGGGGACGATGTCCGGGTTCATGAACGGCTCGCCGCCGGTGAAGCCGATTTCGCCGGTGCCCAGGGCCCGCGCGGCGATCTCGTCCAAATAACCGGCGACCTCGGCGGCGCGCAAATAGACCAGGCGGTCGTTGGCGGGGCTGCTTTCGATGTAGCAATTGCGGCACGTGATGTTGCACAGCGTGCCGGTGTTGAACCACAGCGTGTCGAGACGCCGCAGCGCCACCGCCGCCCGCTTTTCGCCCTTGGCGGTGACGTCGGGATGGCGGAACTTGGCGCCGTCCAGCGGCTTGAAAAGTTGCGGCGAAGCGACGTTCATCGCGTCCTGACCGGATGTGGTTTGAGCTGCAGCGCAAGCTTGACGCCGCCAGCGCCGTTGTCAATCGGGCGGCGATGACATTGGCGTGAACCGAGGGTTCAGGCGCGGCTGGATTCGCCGGGCGGAGCCTGTGCTATATTTCGGCCTGGCGCGGGTGTAGCTCAATGGCAGAGCAGAAGCTTCCCAAGCTTAAGACGAGGGTTCGATTCCCTTCACCCGCTCCACTTCGCCGATAACGACGAGGGTTCCGCGACCGGCTTCGCCGTTCGCACCCATTCACCCGCTCCAGTCGCCGCCGGCGACGGCGAGGGTTCCGCGATGGCCTTCGGCCCTAAGCGGTCGCCGTTGGCGCCCGCACCATTCACCCGCTCCAATTTTCCGATAATGACGGTCACTGGCTTCCCCCCACGGCTTTGATTCAGGTCAAGCGCCGCGCGCCCGCGATGGCTTAGTCATGAAAAGAATCCTCATGAACCAGCCTCGCGGAAGGAGGCAAGCATGACCCGCGGCCAAGCTAAAACGAAAACCCGGGCGGCCACGGCGGCCACGGCGGACGAGGTGCGCGCCATCGTCGGCGACATCGGCGACGCGGCGTTGGTCAGCGTCCTCGCCAGCGGAGCGACCGCCGCCGAGGTGCTGGAAGCCCATGCCTGGCTCAGTGCCGACGACGTCACGGGCCGGACGTTGAACAGGCCCCTCCACGGCGCGGTGGCGGTCGTTTGCGATATCCTCGAAGCGGAGTTGGAGCCGCCGGACGAGTCGCGAGACCGCCAACCCGCTTCCTAGTGTTACGACTCTGACGCTTCCTCCCCCAACCGTAAGAGTCGTAACACCAGCGAAACCAATGCGTTGTGTTTTGGTTCCAATGCGATGATCGGAGATCAAGCGTCGGAACCACAACACTAGGGCTTGATTCAAATCAATGCGACGTACTTGCGTTTGAGGTCAATTGTTCATGCCGCGTGGCGAGGCGGCACATTCCGACGGGCCGGGGGAAACCTCACAATGCCGCCGGGCCGTGCCCAGACCTGCACAGCCGGTGAGGAGGATACCCATCCCACTCATGGCGACAGGCCCGCCACGCGGCGCTTTC
>CAZIVY010000037.1:0-9868 GCA_964542505.1 uncultured Rhodospirillaceae bacterium | reverse complement strand
TGCGAAACAACCTCGTGTGCTGGGTTTCATGGCGCATGGCGGCGATGTCGGCGCGGATGGCGGCGCCGCCCAAGTCGTCGAGGCCGGCCGCCATCGCCGCCTCGGCCAGCGTGGCGACGCTGGGTTCGAGCGCCGCGATCGCTTGCTGGCCGTGGGTTTGCCCGAGGGGGATGAGCCGGACGCCGGCGGAAACCAGATTGGCGGCGAGGCTGAGAATGTAGGCCGGCAGCGCGTCCCGCAGCGCGATGCCGTGGGCCGCGGCGGCGGCGGCGACGGCGACCGGATAGGCCATCCGCGTTTGTAACAGCGCCATGAGTTCGTCCATGCCCTCCGCCGGCCAGGCCGCCCGGGTGGCGGCGACAAAGGCCGCGCCTTGCGCCGTGGTCTCGAGCCGGCGCTCGCGGGATGGCGCGTAGGCCGCGGCCAGTTCGGCGATCTCGGCCAATGTGCAGCCATCGCGTTCCGCCGCGGCGCACCAAGCGTGCGCGACCATCGTGCATCGCTCAAATACAATCGAAACAAGGCTCCCTCCCACATAGGAGGAATCCTTGAATGACAAATCGAGCCCAGGGGGAATCCCCTGAATGTCTACACGGCCTAGGGTTCTTACCGGCCGGCCGTCGAGCGCGGCCGTGGCTTCGCTGGTGTCGGACGGTCGCAGCGCAGGAACTTGCCGCGGCCCTTGGCCGCCCGCGCCTCGGGGCGGTTCCATACTACCTCGCCGCGCGAAAGCGTGATTTCGGGCCACGCCGAGATCTCCATGCCCTCATAGGGCGTGTAGTCCACCCGATGATGCAGCATCGCGTTGCAGAGCTTCAGTTTCAGCTTGTCGTTCCAGACGACCAGATCGGCATCGGCGCCAACGGCGATCGTGCCCTTGCGCGGATAAAGCCCGTAGATCTTGGCGACGTTCGTCGCGGTTAGCGCGACGAAGCTGTTGACGTCGATGCGGCCCTTGAGCACGCCCTCGGAGAACAGCAGCGGCAAACGCGTTTCCACCCCCGGGATGCCGTTGGGTATCTTGTTGAATGGCGCGTCTTTCCCGGCCACGCGCTTGCCCCGGGGATCGTCGTAGCGGAACGGCGCGTGGTCGGAGGAAAACACCTGGAACACGCCGTTCTCCAAACCGTTCCAAATGACCTCTTGATTGGCCTTGTCGCGCGGCGGCGGGCTGCAAACGCACTTCGCTCCCTGGAAGCCCTCGCCCTCGAGGTTCTCGTTCGAGAGGAACAGGTATTGTGGGCAGGTCTCGCCATAGACGCGGAGGCCCTGGCCCTGCGCCCAGCGAATTTGCTCCACCGCCTCGCGGCCCGACACGTGAACGATGAGAACCGGAACGTCCACAAGCTCCGAAAGCGCGATGGCGCGATGCGTCGCCTCGCGCTCCACCAGCATCGGCCGCGACGCGGCGTGAAACCTCGGCGCGCCGTGGCCGGCGGCGAGCAGCCGCTCCGTCAGCCAGGCGATGCAATCCGTGTTCTCGGCATGGATCATCGCCATGGCGCCCAGCCGGCGCGCTACCGCCAGGGTCTCCAGGATTTGGCGGTCGTTCAGCTTCAGATCGTCGTAGGTCATGTAGATTTTGAATGACGTATAGCCGTTGTCGATGAGCCGCGGCAGTTCTTCCTTCAGCACCCGCTCGGTCGGGTCGCTGACGATCATGTGAAACGCATAGTCGATCACCGCCCGGCCTTCGGCGCGGCGGTGGTAGTCGTCGACCGCCGCCTGCAGGGACTGGCCCTTGAACTGGCAGGCGAAGGGAATGACCGTCGTGGTTCCGCCGCACGCCGCCGACAGCGTTCCCGAATGGAAATCGTCCGCCATCGTCGAACCGTCGCTCATCGGCTGGTCGAGGTGGCAATGCCCGTCGATGCCGCCGGGCAGCACCCAGCGGCCGGCGGCGTCGATATCCTTGGCCGCCTTCGGCAGGCCGCTGGCAAGAGCGGCGATGCGGCCATCGCGAATGCCGATGTCGCAGTCGAATATGTCCGCCGCGGTCGCCACGTGCGCGTTGCGGATCACGAGGTCGAAGTCGTTCATTTCCGGCGCCCCTTACGAACGTTGCTCAGGATACGTCACGGAACAGCCGTCCCCAGCCCTTGATGCGTCCGGCGTCGGCGCCAACGAGCCTAAGCGATTTCCAGGTTACGGTGGCGATCGTATCGTAGATCGGAACCCCAAGTTCGCGCTCAAGCTCCTCGACCAGCGGCGCGGCGCGCAGCCCGGTGCAGAATGTCGTGATGGCGTCGGGCTTGGCCTTCGCCACCTCGCGGATCATCGCCCGCAACTGGTCGGCGGTGACGGTCGAGAACGACCAGTTGTCCTGCCAGCCGAGATGCCGTTCGGCGACACACTCGAACCCGGCGCCGGCGTAGTTGGCGACAATTCGTTCCTGCACGTCGTCGCGGTAGGGCGTGACCAGGCCGAAGCGTTTGACCCCGGTGCGGCGAAGGACCTCGTTCAACGCCAGCACCGAGGTGCAGGCGGGGATGCCCACTGCCGCGGTGATCCGGCCGCACAGCCGCTCGTCGGCCTCGAATCCGAGCCAGCCGGAGGACGTGCCGCTCCACCCGATGGCCTGCACCTTGGCGTGCGACAGCAACTCGGCGGCGCGAAGGATCTCCGTGTCGTCGAACTGCGCCAGGGCGCCGCCCGAAAGCGCGATCTCGGTGACGCGAAAGCGGCCGAAATGCGCGCTCGCCTCCGGGATGCCGGAAAGCAGCGCCGTCGTCACCGGCTCGAGCACGGTGTTGGACGACGGCGTCAGCATCCCCAACAGGAGTCGCCCGTCCATCGGCCGGTCAGCCGAACGACACGCGTGGCAGCCAGAGCGCCAGATCTGGCCAAATGTAGAGAAGCACGACGAGAAGCAGCATCATGAACAGGAACGGCAGCGTGCCGACGATGACGTCGGTGATCGACCCTTCCTTGCGGATGCCCTGCACGACGTAGAGGTTCATCCCCACCGGCGGCGTGATCAGCGCCAGCTCGGCCATCACCACGAGGAAGATGCCGAACCAGACCGGATCGATCCCCAGCGCGAGGACGATGGGCACCACGATCGGGATGGTGCCGATCATCATCGCCAGCGCGTCGAGGAAGCAGCCGAGAATAAGGTAGAAGATGGTCAGCACGATGATCATCTCGCCCGGCGAGGCGCCAAGCGATGAAACGAACTGGGAAAGGGCCTGGGGCACGCCCATGAGCCCGAGCACGAAGTTGAGGAAGAACGCCGCGGCGGCGATCAGCATGATCATGGCCGTGACCGATACCGTGGTGATGAAGCAATCGTGCAGCATCTTCAGCGACAGCGTGCCGTAGGCGGCGCAAATGACGAGCGACATCACGACGCCCAGCGCCGCCGACTCGGTCGGCGTCGCCCAGCCCAGATAGATGCTGCCCATGACCACCAGGAAGATGATCACGGGTGGCAGGAGATCGACCAGGCGCCGCAGCCTTACGCCGAGCGGCGCCGGCGCCTCGACGGCGCCCGCGAACGCGGGCTTCCACCAGCAGGCGACGACGATGATCAGCATGAAGAGCCCGGTGAGCAGCAAGCCCGGAATGACGCCCGCCGCGTACAGGCGGCCGACCGAGGTATTGGTCATCGCGCCGTAGATGATCATGTTGATCGACGGCGGGATGAGGATTCCGAGCGTGGCGCCGGCGGCGATCGTCCCCAGCACCAGCCGCTGATCGTAGCCCCGGCCCTTGAACGCCGGGATGGCGACGGTGCCGATGGTGGCCGCCGTCGCCACCGACGAGCCGGACACGGCGGCGAACATCGCCGAGGCGCCGATGTTGGTGTGCAGCAGCCCGCCGGGCAGCGGGTTGAGCCAGTCGGCGAGCGAGCGGTACATGCGGTCGGTGAAGCCGCCGCGCACCAGCAATTCGCCCAGGAGCACGAACAGCGGGATGGCCACCAGCACGAAGTTGTTGGTCGCACCCCAGTACTGGGTGCCGAACTCGAGCGTCGCCGGCCAGCCGAGGTAAAGCATGGCGCCCATCATGCTGAGGGCGAACATGACGAAGGCGACGTGCAGCCCGACCGCCATCAGCACGAGGAGCAGGGCGAAACCGATGCCGGCGATGGAGATGTCGATCATTTTTGGCCTCCCTGTGCGGCCTGGGTCTTGGCCGCGGCCTCGGCTTGCGCCTCGCGCTCCAGCCGGGTGGTCATCTCGGCCTCAAGCTCATCCTGGGCCGTCATCGGACCGTAGAACCGGTTGAGGCGGTCGGATCCCTTTGCGTACAGCGTCACCGCGTGCACCGCGTAGGCGAGCGCTATCGCGGCAAACAGAACGATTCCGAACAGCCACAGGCTCTGCGGCTGCCAGAGCGGCGTTTGCAGCGGATTGGTGGCGACGCTCTTGAATTCGAGCGACTCCAGCAGGACGACGCTGCTTCGCCAGGCGGCGAACAGGGCGAAGACGGCGAGCGTGACCATGGCGAGCGCGTTCAGGAATCGCTGCAGTGCCTCCGGCATGCGCACCAGGAACACGTCGACGCGCGTGTGGCCGCGCATGGCCATGGTGTAGGAGGCGCCCACGGTTGCCGTGACGGCGAGGACGTAACCCCCGATGTCGTCGATGCCATGGAACGAGAAGGCGAAGAGCTTGCGCCCCACGATCTCGACGGTTATGGCGAGCGAGAGCACGAGGGTGCCCCAGCCGCACAGGATCGCCGCAAAGCGGGCAATGGGCTCGACGATCCTGCTGATGGGGTTGTCCATGGGCGCCTCCCTTGGCCGGTCCAAATACCGCCTAGTGTCGTGGTTCCGAAGTTTGCCAGATTACCGATATCGGACTCGGGGCAAACTTCGGAACCTGAACGACACTAGGTATCAATACGTTGCTAGTGTCCCTTTGATCCTGAAATTCGCGTCGCGCCCGATATCGAACTCTGGCGAATTTCAGAATCGGGACACTAGTGGCGGCTCCTCGGGGCAAGGCGCGCGTCGAAGGGGCCTCCTCGCAATAATGGTTGCGAGGTTTTCCGGCAGCCTGCTACGCCGACACCGGATCCGGGACCTGCAACAGTCCGATTAGCTTTTGGCGGTGGGCGTTCAGCATGCTGCGGCGGTGCTGGGCGATGGCGCGCAACTCGGCGACGCTTTCGCACATGAGCTTGGCCAGGACCGTCCGCAGCAGCATGTCGACCACGGTGCGCGGGGTGCCGAGCCGCCGCGCCACGCCGTCCTCGTTGCGCCCGAGCGCCAGTTCGTGCAGGACCGCGCACTCCAGCAAGGTCAGGCGCTCGATGCTGCCGGGGCGCTGGCGGTTGCGGGACAGGCGGGCGGCGACCTTGTCGGGCACCATCGAGTAGCCGCTGGCGCACAAGGCGATGGCCGCGGCCACGCGGTCGAGTTTGTCGTCGAGAAAGATCCAACCGCTGCCGAACGGCAACAGCGGGCGGTCGTCCCGCAAATCGCCTGCCGACAAGGCGACGACGATGGGCACGTTGCGGCCCAACGCGGTCAGGCAGCCGGGCCGCGCTTCGTAGACGGCGGCCAGCAGGTCGTAGGCGACGACGATCAGATCCGCTTCCGGGTTCTCCATCACGTCGCCGATCTTGGCGTTCGCGGCCGCTTGCGCGATCGTGTGGCCGTGATCGCGCAACGCCTGCGCCAGCCGTTCGGCGTCCGAAACGGAGCTGAGGGCAAGGGCGATATTCATCGCGTGCCTCCTTTTGCGCCGGCGGCGCCGGGATTCTTGCCGGCCGCGCCGGGGGCCATGTTTTCGGTGTCGCCGAATTCACGCAGGGTCTTGAGGTAGGCCAGGTTGCGGGACGCCGCGCTGTTGAACCCGGCGTCGGCCGTCATCGCGCGCGACAGGTAGCGCTCGGCGGTGTCAAGGTCGCCGCGCATCAGCGCCACATAGCCCACATTGTTCAACGCCCGCCCGCTGTCGGCGCCGTTGGTTCCGGCGGCGGCGTGGGCGTAGCGTCCCTGCCAGGCCAGCGCCAGCCGCAGATTCGCCTTGGTCAATTCCAGTTGCGGATCGATTTGCAGCGCCCGGTGGAAATCCTCGGCGGCGGCGTCGGCTTTCCGCTGCATCAAGCGCGAGAAGCCGCGGTTGTTGTAAAGGACGGCGCTGCGCTCGTTGACGGCGAGCGCCTTGCCGTAGGCGCGGTCGGCGCCGGCGGCGTCGCCCTGCACGTCAAGCAGGTAGCCGAGCGCGTTCCACGCGCGCCACAGCCCCGGCTCGCGCTCCACCGCTCTTTCAAGCGCGCTCTGCGCCCGCAGCGCTTCCCCGGCGCGCACCAGCGCGATCCCTTGGCCTTGCAGCGCCCGCGCGCCGACAAGGGAATCCTCGTTCAATTCCTCGAATTCGCGCGCCGCCGCTTCCGTCTGCCCCTGGGCGAGCTGCAGTTCCGCCGCCACCAGGCGCGCGCGCGAATTGTCCGGTTCCGCCGCCAGGACGCGATCGGTGAGCTTCCTGGCGTCGCCCAGCCGGTCTTGCGACAGCGCCTTTTCCGCCCAATCCATCACGCGCGGGTCAAGGGCCGCCGGCGCCGGGGCGGCGCTCAGCCCCGGCCGCGTCTCGGTCGCGCCCAGACAGCCGGTCAGCGCCGTCAGCGCCATCAGCACGGCGACGCAAGCGCTTTTCTTATTTCGATGATGCGCGTTTTGCGGCGTCATTGGATTCCCCCATTCGCGTGGTGTTTTTCTTGTTGTCGAAGGCGATCAGGTCGCGGCCAAGCTCGATCCGCACCGGCGCGCCATGCATATTCCCGGATTCCAGCCGCACGGGCGCCGGCAGCAGCGTCGCGACGGCTTCGGCGTCCGCTCGCGCGCCATCGCCATAAAAAATTGTCGTGACTTCCTTGTCGAAGGGCCGGGCGTTCGCCAGGCGCGCGACCGCCACGCCCTTGCCGCGCAGATAGGCGCCGACGCGCGCCGCCATGCCGCCACGCCCGGCGCCATTGGCGATCTCGATTCCAGGCCCCCAGGCGCGGCGAACCGCGCCGGCCAGCGGGCGCGCGTCGACGGCCGCCGTGACGATGGGCGCGAGGGCTGTCGGCGGCGAGGCCGTCGTCGCGGGGGCGGCAACGGCGGCGGAGCCGTCCAATGCCGCCTCGGCCAGGTCCCGGTTGCCGGCGATCACCGCCGCGTCGCCGGGGTCGGCGGGCGCGCGGCCGAGAAAAGCGAGCGCCACGTCGGGCTTCCCCTGCAGGAGATAGGAGTAACCGAGATTGTTGAGCGTTTGCGCCGATTGGGGATCGAGCGACAGCGCCTCGTGGTAGAAGCGTTCCGAGAGATCGAAGCGGCCCAAGCGGTCGTAGCTGGCGGCGAGGCCGTTGAGAACCGCGACCGAGTTCCTCTCCTGCGCCAGGGCTTTGCGGTAATGCCAGGCGGCGTCGCCGAAGCGGCCTTCGGCGAAGTGCCGGCGCGCCGTCTCCTGCGCGTCCGCCGCCGCCTCGCGCGGAGCGACGATCGCGCGCACGGCGACGTCGATGGCGATGGCGCCGGAGCATCCGCCCAGCGCCGGCATCGCCAACGGCAGCAAGAGAAAAAGGCGCAACATGATTCCAGCCCGCGTTCCTGTTCCCTAGCGCGTCAAGTGCGGCAGCACGTTGCGCATGACATTGATAACGGCGGGGCCCAGCACCACGGCGAACATGGCGGGCAGGATGCACAACACCAGCGGTATGGTCAGTTTCACCGGCAGCTTCTGCGCCGTTTCCTCGGCGCGCATCATGCGTTTCGAGCGCATTTCCGCCGCCTGCACGCGCAGCGTTTGCGACAGGCTGGCGCCCAGTTGATCGGATTGCACGAGCAGGGTGACGAAGTTGCTCACGTCCGGCACGCCGGTGCGTCGGGCAAGGGCTTGCAGCGCGTCCTCGCGGCTCTTGCCGGCGCGCAGTTCCAGATTCACGCGTCCGAGCTCGAACGCCAGGATCGGGTGCGCCCTCGCCATTTGGGCGGCGACGCGCTGCATGGCGGCATCGAGCCCCAGTCCCGCCTCGACGCACACCAACAGCATGTCGAGAGCGTCGGGGAAGCCCATCCGGATGGCGTCCTGGCGTTCGCCGGCCCGGCCGTCCAACCACATATAGGGCAGATAGAGACCCATCGCGGCGGCGCCGAAGATGGCCGCGAACGCGCTCGGCCCCGACAGCCTGGCGACGAAGCCGGGCGCGAAGAGGAGCAACAGCGCCGGCAGGCCGATGGCCAATCCCACACGCGCGATGTAAATCGCGCGTACCGCCGTGTCGCCCGAATAGCCGGCGAGCATCAAGCGCTGGCGGATGGCCGAGCGGTCGGACTCGCCCATGGGCAGCACGCGGCCGTCGATGCCCTTGAGCAGGCGGCCCAGAAGGTTTTCGCCGTCGCTCTGGCGCAACGAGACCGGGGCCTTGCTTTCACGCCGCGCCGCCGTTGGCGCCGTGGCCATGCGTTGGCGCATGTAGACGGTGGAACGCACCAAGCCGCCGATCGCCAGCGTGGCGACAAACACGGCCGCGAAGAGAAGCACGAGCGCGATCCACGCGCCGCCATTGGCCGGCGCCGCAAACGCGTTCCACGTACCGAAAGTTTCCACGCGGCGTACTCCCCTTCACACTTTGAAATTGATCATGCGGCTCATGATCAACACGCCCGCGAACTGCAGCACCAGGACGGATCCGACGAGCGGCAGGAAAATCGGGTCGTCGGCGACCTTGAGGTAGTATTCCGGCTTCGAGGCGTAGGTCAGGCCGGCAAAGGCGAAGGGCATCGCTCCCAGCAGCTGTCCCGAAATGCGCGCCTGCCCCGAAAGCGCCTGCACCTTGCGCAGCATGCGGAAACGGTCGCGGATGACCGCCGACAAGCCCTCGAGGACCTCGGCCAGGTTGCCGCCGGTTTCGCTCTGGATGCTGATCGCCATCACCACGAACTGAAAATCGTCCTGGTCCACGCGGTCGCCCATCTTCTGCAGCGCCTCGCGCAGCGATATGCCGTAGGTCATCTCGTCGACCGCGAGCCCGAGTTCGGTGCCGATGGGGTCGGCCATCTGGCGCGCGGCCAGTTCCATGGCCGTGGTCACCGGGTGGCCGGCGCGCAAGCTGCGCACCATCATGTCGAGCGCGTCGGGGAGCTGTTCGCTGAATTTCGCGATGCGCTTCTTCTTCAAGCGCATGAAGACGAAGATCGGCAGGGCGCCGCCGACGGCGATGCCGCCCGCCAGCGCCAAGAGGAACAGCGTCCCGCCCGTCGGCATGCCCTTCACCCGCCAGGCGAAGCTGAGCGCCGCCGTCGTCGTCGCCACGCCCAGCACGCCCATGCCGATCAGCGCCTGCCGCAGCGCCAGCGTCAGGCCGGACTGGGCGATAAGCCGGTCGAGCGCCACCAGCGGCCGCGCCAGGCTGCCGAAGGATTCCCAGGCTTCGATGGACTGTCGCCGCAATTGCGCCAGCACGTCCGCCGCCGGAACGCCGCGGGCGAGCGCCGTCATGCGCCGGTTGGCGGCGCGCCGGCCGGCGAACCCGTCGCTGAACAGGTAATAGACGCCCTCGATGGCCAGCACCGCCGCGGTGAAGATGGCGGCATAAAGGAGATACAGGGGGTCGAAGCGCATGGCGGTCAGGACAGGTCGACATTGGGGTTGAAGGCGTTGTCGGGCACCGTGATGCCGCGGGCGGCGAACTCGTGCATGAAGCGCGGGCGCGTGCCGGTGGCGCGGTGGTGGCCGAAAATATTGCCCTCGGCGTCGGTGGACAGGCGCTGGAACTTGTAGATCTCCTGCATGGTGATGAGGTCGCCCTCCATGCCCACCACCTCGTGCATGCTCACCAGGCGCCGGCGGCCGTCGCTCATGCGCTCGAGCTGGATGACCACGTCGATCGCGGAGGCGATCTGCTCGCGCATGGCGCGCGGCGACAGCTCGAG
>CAZIVY010000036.1:0-4119 GCA_964542505.1 uncultured Rhodospirillaceae bacterium | reverse complement strand
GGAGGCGCCGGTATAGAAAGCCTCCGCCGCCCCGCAAGCCTCGGCGACGGAAAAGGCCCGCTGCTCGAATTCGAGGCGATGGCGCTCCGCCAGGCGCAGAACCGCGGCGCGGGTGATACCGGGCAGGATGGCGGTGGAAAGCGGGCGGGTGACGATGCGCCGGTCCTTGCCGATGATGAAGGCGGTGGACGAGGCGCCTTCGGTAACCAGGCCGTCCTCGACCAGCCAGGCCTCGGCGGCGCCGGCGGCGCGCGCCACCTGCTTGGCCAGCACCTGCCCCAGAAGCATCAAGGACTTGATGTCGCGCCGTTTCCAGCGCAGGTCGGGCACGGTGACGACGGCGGCCCCGGCGCGCGCCGCAGAATTGTCGCGCATGTTCTTCGGCTGGGTGAACATCACCACCGTGGGCGTCAAATCCGTGGGGCAAAGAAAATCGCGCTCGAAAACCCCCCGCGTCACCTCGATGTAAACCAGGCCTTCGCGGAAATCGTTGCGGCGGATGAGTTCGGTTTGCAGCCGCGTCCAATCGGCGTCGGAATGGGGATTCTTGATGCCGATCTCGCCCAAGGACCGATCGAGCCGCGCGAGGTGCGGTTCGTTGTCCACAAGGCGGCCGTCGAGCACGGCGGTCATCTCGTAGATGCCGTCGCCGAACAAAAAGCCACGATCCATGATCGGGATTTTGGCTTCCTCGATGGGCAGGTAGTTTCCGTTGAGCAGGACAATGCGCGGCATGGCGGCTCGCTTTCCGGGGAGGGATGGAAACACTAAAGCAAATTCCTGAATCTTGAAATACGCCGCGCCGCTGATATTCTGCGCCGTGGGTGGAACAATGAAGGATCACGCATGGCGCGCGCGGTCAAGAAACCGAAAGCCCGAGCGAAGCGGCCAGCGGCGAAGTCGCCGGGTCTATTGAAAGCGCGCGAAGCGCGCAAGGCGCGCCGGGTGCTGGTGCTGGTGGCCACGCGCAAGGGCGCATGGCTCTATCACGGCGATACGGCGCGCAAGACCTGGCGTGTCGATGGGCCGCATTTCCTCGGCCACATCGTCAGCCACATGGTGCTGGATCGGCGCGACGGGCGGACGCTGCTGGCGGCGGCGAAAACCGGGCATCTCGGCCCGACGATTTTCCGCTCCACCGATTTCGGCCGCACCTGGAAGGAAGCCGAGAAGCCGCCGGCTTTCGCCAAGGCGCCCGAGGGCCAGAAGGGCCGCGCGGTGGATCACACCTTCTGGCTCGCGCCCTGCCACGCCAACGAGCCGAACGCCTGGTACGCCGGCACCTCGCCGCAGGGACTGTTCCGCTCCGACGACGGCGGCGTCACTTGGGCGCCGTTCTCCAGCGTCAACGAGGATGCGCAATACCGGACGTGGATGGGCACCGTGCAGGACGGCACGCCGGACGGACCGAAACTGCACTCGATCATCGTCGACCCGCGCGATCGCGCGCACATCTATATGGCCATGTCGGGCGGCGGCGTGCACGAGACCGTCGACGGCGGCAAAATTTGGGCGCCCATGGTGCAAGGCTTGGAAGTGGTCGAGGGCCTCGACAGGGCCAATGTCGCCGTCCACGACCCCCATTGCGTCCGCCTTTGCCCCACCAACCCGGACCGGCTCTACCAGCAAAATCACTGCGGCATCTACCGGCTCGACCGCCCGTCGCGGGAGTGGGTACGGATCGGCAAGCGCATGCCAAAGAAGGTGGGCGACATCGGCTTTCCGCTGGTGTTGCACCCGCGCGACGCGGAAACCCTGTGGGTGTTTCCCATGGACGGCGCGACCGTCTGGCCGCGCACCAGCCCCGATGGCATGCCCAGCGCCTATGTCACGCGCAATGGCGGAAAGACCTGGCGGCGCCTCGATTCCGGCCTGCCGAAAAATCAGGCCTGGTGGACGGTGAAGCGCCAGGCCATGGCCGGGGACGGGCGGGACCCGGTGGGACTGTATTTCGGCACGACGAGCGGCGAGCTGTGGGCAAGCCGCGACGAAGGCCGCCGATGGGCCTGCATGGCGCGGCACCTTCCCGAAATCTACGCGGTGGAGACGGCCGAAACGCAATGAAGGTGCTGATACCGAGCCCACTGCTCTCCTACACCAGCGAAAGGTTGGTCGAGGCGGAAGGCGCGACATTGGCCGAGGTGCTGGCCGACCTCGATCGCCAGTATCCCGGCCTGCGATTCCGCATGATCGACGAGCAGGACCGGATGCGCCCCCATATCCGCTTCTTCGTCAATGGCGAGCAGGTGCACGATGCCGCGATCCCGCTGCGGCCCACCGACGAGGTTCAAATCGTGCAGGCCCTGAGCGGGGGGTAGGGCGCCGCTACAAGAGCGCGGCGACCATGGCGTCGCGTTCGGCGTCGTGCGGGCCGGTTGCGACCTTGCGCCCGGCGCGTCCGTACCAGTATTTGGCGTTCGCAAGGTCGCCTTCCAGGCGATGCAGATAAGCGTGGACCCAGGCGCAGTCGCGATCATTGTGCTGTTGCACCACCTTGTGGCTTGCGCTCCAATCGCCCTTGGCCGCCCACCACAGGGCCTGCAGCGGCGGCTTCAGCCCGGCCGGAGGGCGCTCACCCGCAAGGGACGCATCGAAGGCGGCGCGGTCCATGGATCATGCTTTAGACTTCGACAAGTGTCTTGAAGCCGCCAAAGAACATGCGCTTGCTATCGAAGGGCGAGGGCTTCCGGTGGTACAATTTGGCCAGGCGCGGGTCCTTCATGGCCAGGGCCGCGACCCGGTCGCGGTGGGCGCGCGAGGTGTAGGTCATCCAGCCGATGACCACGGTCTCGCCGGGCTTGAGCTTGACGCTGCGGGGGAATGACGTCCGCTTCCCTACTTTCACGTCGTCGGCGATGCATTCGCGGTAGTCGAGCACGCCCAGTTCGCGCCAGATTTTTCCCGCGGCCCGCGACATGCGGCGATAGGCGGCCAAGCGCTTTTTCTGCACGGGCACGACAATGGCGTCGACATAAAGGGCCATGGAAATTCTCCTCTTGCTAGGCGAAGGGGGCGATTTCGACGCCGGCGGCGGTCAGCGCGGCGCGCACCGCCTTGGCCATGGCCACCGCGCCGGGTGTATCGCCGTGGATGCACACCGTATCCACGGCCAGCTTCAGCCGCTTGCCGCCGACGCTGACGATGGCCTGGTCTTGCACCATTTGCAGCACGCGGCGCGCGACGGCGGCGGGGTCGTGGAGAACGGCGCCGGGCTTCTTGCGCGAAACCAGCGTGCCGTCGTCCTCATAGGCGCGGTCGGCGTAAACCTCGCGCGCGAGCTTCAGCCCCGCCGCCTCGCCCGCGCGCTCGATCTGGGTCAGCGGGATGACGACGAAGACCAGGCGCGCGTCCACCGCCTTGACCGCCCGCGCCAGCGCGCCCGCCATGGCGGCATCGACGCAGGCCATGTTGGAAAGCGCGCCGTGCGCCTTCACGTGCGTGACCTTGTGCCCGGCCATGACCGCCATGGCCTGCAAGGCGCCGATCTGGTAGGCCACCAGCGCCTCGATCTCGCGGGCGGACAAACCCACGATCTGGCGGCGGCCAAAGCCCTGCAGGTCGTTGAAGCCCGGATGGGCGCCGATGGCGACGCCGCGCGCCTTGGCGGCCTCGCAAGTGGCGCGCATGATGTCGGGGTCGCCGCCGTGAAAGCCGCAGGCGACATTGGCGGTGGTGACGATGTCGAGCATGAGGGCGTCGTCGCCCATGTTCCAGGGACCGAAGCTTTCGCCCATATCGCTGTTCAGGTCCACGCGCATGTCGTTCATCCCTAGTTCCGCCCGAGCCAGGTTTCGGCGTCGAGCGCGCTCACCGCGCCGCCGGCAAGATTAGCAGCAAGCAGCGTCTCGTTCGACGGCATGACCGCCGCCAAGATCTCGACCTGGTCCGGCAGACGGGCCAGGCCGGCGGCAAAGGCGCGGGCGGTTTCTTGCGCCGTTTCGATGCCGATGGCGGCAAAGCGCACGCTGCCGCAGGCTGGTATCTGCGCGAAACGCCCGATGTCGGCGCTGACGATGACGGCGATCTTGGGATAGCCGCCGGTGGTTCCGCGCTCGGCCAGCAGCACCATGGGCTGGCCGTTGCCGGGAACCTGGATGGCGCCCATGGGAACCCCGTCGG
>CAZIVY010000035.1:0-1689 GCA_964542505.1 uncultured Rhodospirillaceae bacterium | reverse complement strand
GTCGCCGCCCGCCGGCGGCACTTCAAGGGCGAACAACATCGACCCCATGGGCGGCTGCTCCAGATAGGCGGTGTCCGTATGCCAGATGCCGCCGAAATTGACTTTTTCGTTCTCCAGTTTCAGCACCTCGATGACTTCCGGATGATCGGGAAGACCCCTGACGAAAGGGTATTGGCTAAGGGTGCCGAATTGCCGCCCGAACGCCGCCAATTGCGCCGGCGACAATTTCTGTTCGCGGAAGAATATGACCAGGTGATCCAGCAGCGCCTGACGGATGCCGCCCACCGTCGCCCCGTCCAGCGGCCCCGACAGATCGACGCCGCCGATCTCGGCGCCCAGCGCCCCGGCAATGGGCCGGATGTCCAGCGTGCGGGCGGTGTTCTTTCTCATCGGTTTAGCCCCTCGTCCGTGGCCGGGCGGGGCGGTACGAACATCATGCGGAACAACCCCGCCGCCAGCAAGATCACCCCGACCAGGAATATCCATGAAGGTCCGTATCCCAGGAATTGCACACCCGCCCCGAACAAAACCGGCCCCAGCATCATGCCCGTATTGGTCATCAGCAGGTTGAAGCCGATGGCCGCGCCGGTCAGCTTGGGATCCACCGCCTCCGCCACCGCCGTCTGGGTCAGGCCCGCATAGCCCGAGAGCGTGAACCCGATCAGGGCGGCGATGAACGGCAGCATGGCCAGCCCTCCGAACCTTGGTATGACCACCAGCATGATGATCCCGGTGGCGGCCACGACCCCGCAGGCCACCAGGCTGACCAGCCTTCCGTTGCGCTTGATCCTGTCGCTGAGGAATCCCCAGGCGATTCGACCTACGGCGGCGGCGGCATAGGAGATACCAAGGCAAAGGCTGGCCACGGCCGGCGGCGCCGCCAGGACATCGCCCGCGAAAAGCACCAGATAGGCGAGAAAGGCGCCTTGGGCCAATGCATAAAGGCTGGCGGCGAGATTGAAGGTGAGCAGGCGCGGCTGCTGGAGCACCACGCGAATGTCGCCGAAGCGCGCGGGCGCGATCGCCGCCGGCTCCGCGAGGCGCAAGACCGCGCATCCCGCCGCTGCCGCCAGCGTCACGGCCGCGACCATCAAGGCCAAATACCGCCAATCGGTGGTGGCCGCGGCGGCAAGCGCGGCCACCAGTCCGCCGGCGGGAACGCCGGTCTGCTTCGTGCCCATGGCTGTGGCGCGGCCGCGGGCCGAAAACCAGGCGAGGATTCCCCGCGCCGTCGCCGGATTGATAAACGAATATCCGGCCCCGCAGAACGCCAGCCCCACCATCGCCGGCGCCATGCTTTCCGCCAACGCGAACAAGCCGATGCCAAGGCCCGACAGGGCATAGGCCAACACCAGCGCCATGCGGATGCCGAGGCGGTCCACGACGATGCCGGCGGGAACCGAACAGACCAGCAGCCCGCCATAATAGGCGGACACCATCAAGCCGAACGCCGCATGGTTCAGGCCCAGCGACTGCTCGATGGCCGGCGCGTTCGCCAGCACGACGGTGAAGTTCGCGGTGCCGACCCCATGCGCCAGGAACAGCAGGGCCAGCCGGCTCAATCGGCCGGCGGTGGTCATGGGTTCGGCGGCGGCGTCACTCACGCGCGGGTCGCGACGATCTGCTTGCAGGCTTCCTGGAAAACCAGCGCATCGGCGCTGTAGCTGATAAGCCGCACGCCGCGCTTGA
>CAZIVY010000034.1:0-6079 GCA_964542505.1 uncultured Rhodospirillaceae bacterium | reverse complement strand
TTCTACCGCGCCTTTGCCGGCGGCGATATCGCCATGATGGACGATTTGTGGTCGCGCAAGGCGCCGGTGGCCTGCATCCATCCCGGCTGGGCGCCGCTCGGCGACCGCCATTTGGTGATCGATAGCTGGCGCCGCATTCTGGCTCAGCCCGATCGCCCGGCTATCGAATGCGTGCTGCCCGAGGCCTATCTTCTCGGCGAGGTCGCCATGGTCATAACTTATGAAAAAATCGGCGACTCGTACTTGATCGCCACCAATGTTTTTCGCCGCGAGGGCGCGGGCTGGAAGATGGTCCACCATCAGGCCGGACCCGTGGGCGAGCCGCCCGCCGTGCCCGATCCCGAAGACGCGGCGGTGCATTGACCGCTCATTCCGGCGCCAGCCATTCGACCTGGCCGCCGGCGCCGCGCCCGCGCCCCATGCGCCGCGCCAGCCAGTGGGCGAGCGTCCGCAAATCGTCCTCGACTTGCCAGGGCGGGTTGATGACCACCATGCCGCAACCGAGCAAGCCGACCCCGCCGGCCTGAACGTTGAGCGTCGCCAGCAATTGCCGGCGGATGCCGCTGCGCTTCATGAGCGCCAGGAACTTCGCCGCCGGCGCCCCCTCCTTGATCGGATACCAGAGCGCATAGATGCCCGTCGGCCAGCGCCGGTGCGCGGCCTTAATGGCGGCGGCCAGGCGCTCGAACTCGTTTGTCGCCTCGAAGGGCGGGTCCACCAGCGCCAGGCCGCGGCGGGCCGAAGGCGGCACCAGTCCCTTCAAGGCGTTATAGCCGTCGCCGAGGTGCACGCTTGTTTGCGCGTCGCGGGCGAAGCGGCGTTTCAGCTCCGCCCCGTCCTCGGGGTGCATTTCAACCAGGATCAGCCGGTCTTGCGGGCGCAACAGCGCCCGCGCAATGGCCGGCGATCCCGGATAGACGCGCAAGTTCGTGCCGCCTGGATTCAGGTCCGGGTTCCGCGCCCCGAGCGCGGCAAGATAGGGTGCCAATTGCGGCGGCGGGCGCGGGTCGGCCAGCACGCGCAACACTCCTTGCTCGAACTCCCTGGTGCGCCGAGGCGCTTGGGCCTCCAGATCGTACCAGCCCAGCCCCGCATGGGTGTCGAGCACGGCGAAGGCGCTCTCCTTCGCCTTCAGCCGCTCGATCAGCAGCGCCAGGATCGCGTGCTTGAAGACGTCGGCGAAACCGCCGGCGTGGTAGGCGTGGCGATAGTTCACCCCGCCGGCGCTATTTCGGCAGGTTCGCTTCCACCGCCCGCAGCAGATCGGGAGCCAGGGGATCGACGCGGGTGGGGAAGACCTCGGCGATCGTGCCGTCGGGCGCGATCAGGTATTTGTGGAAGTTCCACCGCGGGGCGGCGCCTTCGCCCAACTCGCTCGCCAGCCAGCGGTAGAAGGGGTGCGCGCTTGCGCCCACCACCCGCTCCTTGTCGGTGAGCGGGAAATCGACGCTGAAGTTGACCTCGCAGAACTGTTTGATCTGGGCGGCGCTGCCCGGCTCCTGCTGGCCGAAATCGTTCGACGGCACGCCGAGCACCACCAGCCCGCGCTCTCGGTAGCGCTCCCACAGCTTTTGCAGGCCGGTGTATTGCGGGGTGAAGCCGCATTGGGAAGCGGTGTTCACCACCAGCACCGTCTTGCCCTTGAACTGGCTGAACGGCAGCTTCTGGCCGTCGATGCTGGTGAATTCGAAATCATAGGCCGTCATCGCCCCTGCCTCCGGCGCCGTGGCCGCGATGAAAAGGCCGGCGACCGCCGCCAAGCCGCGAACGAACCACCGAACAAACCGCCGCCGCTGACCTTGCATGGCGCCGCCTCCCACCCTCGCCGACCATATACCCCTACTATAGCCGATCCCGATAGCCGATCCAGGGTCGCGGCACGGCCGCCCCCGGCAACGCCTCGTTAACCCTATATCAATGGGCGTTGGCGAAACTGGCCGCGACCCGGTTCCCGCCATGGCTGTTCTCACCCATATCCTCGCCGTTCTCGCCTACGCGCTCGCGGCGCTGCTCGCCGGCCTGATGCTGCCATCCGTCCTGCCGGGCGCGGGCCTTGTCGAGGCGTTGGCGGTGGGCGCGTTCTGTTTCGTCTGCGGCGCGCTTCTGCACGAAGTCGTATGCCGCCGCCTCGGCCAGCGCAGCCTGGCCTACGCGCTGCTGGCGACCCACGAGACGGCGGTCGACGCCGTCGCCGACCTCGACATCGCCCACCGCGAAATCGCCCGCCTGCGCCAGGAAGTGGCGATGCTGGAGAGCACCTCCCGCCAGCGCATCGATTCGGAAGTGGCGGTGGTCAAGACGCTGTTGGGCCAGCTCTACCGCCATTTGGAAGACGGGCGCGCCCGCGCCACGCCGGCGGCGCCGTTGCTCGCCCGGGGCGCGGCGCGAAACGCCGCTCTGGCCGCGGGAACCGGCGGCGACTTGCGGATCATCGAAAGCCTGCACGACGCGCTGGAACACAACCGCATCGATCTCTATCTGCAACCCGTCGTCAGCCTGCCGCAGCGCAAGGTGCGCTATTACGAAGCGTTTTCGCGGCTGCGTGACGCCGAGGGCAACCTGTTGACGCCCGACCTCTATCTGAAGGTGGCGGAAAAATCCGGCCTCATCGGCACCATCGACAATCTGCTGCTCTTCCGCTGCACCCAGATCCTGCGCAAGACCAAGCACCAGAAAAGCACCATCGGCTTCTTCTGCAACCTGGCCCAGCATACGCTGCGCGACGAGCGTTTCTTCCAGCAGTTCATCGACTTTCTCTCCTCCCTCCCCGAACTCGCCGACAGCCTGATCTTCGAGATCGCCGCCGGCGACCTGGCCACTTTCGGCCCGTCGGAAAACGAAAAGCTCGATCGCCTGGTGCGCACCGGTTGCCGCCTGTCCCTCGATCATCTGCCCCATCTCGATTTCGATTTCTCCGGCCTCGCTCGCCGCAACTTCCACTTCGTCAAGATCGACGCCGCCAAGATCCTGTCGGCGCAGGAACAGGCGGGGGTCGGCATCGTCATGACCGATCTGAAGGACGCGCTGCGGCGCAACGGCATCGACCTGATCGCCGAGAAGATCGAGAACGAGCGCACCGTCGTCGACCTCATGGACTACAACGTCGATTTCGGCCAGGGCTATCTGTTCGGCGAACCGCGGCCGAGCCGCGAGTTGGACACGTCCTCGAAGGTCGCTTAAGGCCCCCGCGCCAGCGCGCGGTCAGCGATTAAGCCTCTTGTTCGAGACAGCAGCCTACGCTACGGCTAGTCCATCCGGTCCAAACCATGGCAAGAGCGTCAGCCCAAGTCAGTCGTTTCGAACCATTGCATAGCGGTCATGCCATTGAGCAAGTGGTGTTCGCTGTGCAGATGGAGCGTGAGCTTGACGAAGCTGGCTTAAAGGCGGCCGACAGTACCGCACTGAGCATGGCAAAAGACCTCCCGAGGCACACTGAATTCCAGGGAATGACGGTAACCGTCGGGTCAGCAGTTGGCCCAGCACTTGCTGCGGCGCCATTGGCGGCGCCATTAGCGGGGTACCTGTTTCAGAAGTTTCTTGCCGATGGATCGGTGGAAAGCGAACTCCGGGTCGAGCGATCCTCGATCATATTCCGAACCTCGACTTATTCGCGATGGGCTGTTGTTTGGCCAAAGGCCCGAATATTCCTTCACGCGTTGCTGCCGGTGTACGTAGGGCAGGCTCGCATTTCAGCTATCGCACTGAACTATGTGGACAAGTTCTTTTGGAACGGTTCTATCGAGCAGTGTCGCCCGGCGCTATTGCTCCGCCAAGGCTCTCCCTACGTTTGTCCGCACGTTTTCGCGGCAAGCGACTTGTGGCACAGCCACACGGGCCTCTTCATACGTCACGACGCGGCAACCAAGCGGCTGCTGAATATCAATGTCGATTGTCTTGACGAAAAGCAGCCTGAAAGGCCGCGTAGGACTGTAGTCATAAGATCGTCCCTAACCGATATGCTCAATCAGGAGGGTTATGATCCGACGGACCTACATGCGGGTATGGCAATGGAGTTTGTCGATACCCACATGGAAAACATGCATTCGTTTAGCAAGGTCACGCTTCGTGACACTATTACCGACGAAATGAGCCAGCGTATCGCGCTCGAAAGTTGAAAATGGTCCGCACGCCCGCACTAGAATTGCTCGCGGCCGGCACTCACCGTGCCAGTCAGATTTTGGCGACCATCGCTCTATTGTACGTACCCGGGCCAGCCACGGCCAGCCGGGTGGAAGAAATATTGCAACGGGAAATCAGTATTCCCCCGGCGCCGGCGCCGGTGACGACCCGGTTCAAGCCGTTGGAATTTGAGAGGGGCAACGTTGTCTCTTCGCCCATAGGTACCAGTGGTGCCGCAATTGCTGCGCCTCTCGAGCTAACTGAATCCGATCGTCCGACTACAACCGCCGAAAAGGTGATTGGCGAAATCCGGGGTTGGCGGTCGTTGCCGGCGGACTGGGACGGTGAAGGGGCTGCCGTGCCGGTCGCCGCGTCGCTGGAAGAGGCAGTTTCGTTCGTTAGCCTTCTGAGCCCTCACAACATTTCGATTCCGGAACCCATGCTGTTGAGTTCGGGCCGAGCGGGATTGTATTGGAACGATGGCGGAATGTATGCGGACCTCGAGTTTACCGGTGACGGTCGGGTGACGTATTACATCGAGCATTCTACAGGGGGGAAGCACAAGGGTGTCGTCCCATTCGACTCCGATAGCATGCCGCCTGTGTTCTCGACTCTGCTCCTGGCTTAGCAGAAATTTCGGGCGGCTTTTCAGAAGCCGCGCTGACTGCCGCGGCATCCACTTACGCACAAAAAATAATCTGCGGCGTGTCGATGAGATAGACGCGGCTGCCCCGGATTGCGAGTGCGAAAAGCACCGCATGAGCGCGCATTCTCCAGGCCCGGCGCGCGACACAGAGCAACTGACGCGCTTTGTGTTTTGGCCGCTGCATATGCGTTCGAACGGACAGATCAAACCTGCGTTGTTTTCGCACGTCGAGACGAAAGGATGCTCGGTACAACGCGAATTGCGTGCGAGCGGCGCTGAATTGGAGTCATTGGTTTCGGAAATGCTCAGACGCGACGCGGAGCGCGCTTGGCGTGGCGTCTTGCTTGGCGCTTGCGGTGACGTGCGCAATATACGCGTCGGCGATAGCGAACAGCGCGCTATCTGCGTCTACGATACGGCTCTACCAGCCAACCCGGCGCACGCTGAAATGTGCAAGACGCGATCCGTCGCTGACGATGGCAGTCGGAACGAGATGAGGCGCGCGCTCATGGCGGCGTTCGGTGACGGCGTCCTTGTTTCGCCATCGGCGTATCGTGACGGCGCAGTATTGAAAAAACTCGATCCCCATCTCAGGGAACGGATGTGAACTAACCCCCCCCGCGCGCGGCGAGCAGCGCTTCCGCCAGTTCGGCGAATCCCGCGCCCCCCTCCGCCCGCGTCACCCAGCGCGGGGGATGGCGCATGAGCGGCAGGAAGCGGCGCACATTGGCCACCCCCACGGCGTTGGGGAAATAGGCGAACATCGGCTCGTCATTCGGGCTGTCGCCGGCGAAGACCGCGTGCTCGCGCGCCTGGTCGATATCGTGGCCAAAGACTTCCGTGAACAGCCGCCGGGTCATCGCCAGCTTGTCATGGTCGCCGAACCAGCCATTGACGTGGATCGAGCTTGCCTTGGCCATCGCCCCCTCGGCGCGGAAAAGCGCCAGAATGCGCTCCACCGCCTCGGCCCCCAGCGCCGGCACGTCCTCGCAATAGTCGATGGCGAGGTCGGCTTCGCGGTAGGGCTGGTCCGAGGCCAGAGCCGTTCCCGGCACCTCGCGCAGGATGCGCTCGCCCAGCGCCTTGAGCCGCGCGCGGTCGCCGGCGCGAATCGCCTCGTCGCGCCAGAAGCGGCGGGCGAGGCGCCGCCGGCCGGCGTCGAAGCGCATGTAGCAGGCGCCGTTTTCGCCCACCACCGCGCTCACCGGCCATTGGCGCGCGATCAGGTCGCACCAGCCCGCCGGGCGGCCGGTGACGACGACGACGACGATGCCGGCGGCGGTGAGGCGTTCCAGCGCCCCATAGGCGGCGGCG